>NZ_CAMZMX010000054.1:0-33770 GCF_947311875.1 Pseudomonas sp. PARCl1 | reverse complement strand
TGCTTCTTCAGCCTGACGAGAATAACTTCTCCCGCCAGGCCAGTCACAACATACAAGGAGCGAGCGCAGCTCGCGATTGCGCCGCGCGGGCGGCGCTCGATCTCACAAGCGCTGAAGATGCTCCGGCTACCCTTGCCAGGAACCATAGAATCTCCCACAGGGACCACACAGATTTCAGAACCTGTGCAATACCTGTGGGAGCCGGCTTGCCGGCGATAGGGCCGGTACAGGCGAACGATCAGCCCCGGCTTGCACAGGCCTCGATGGGCAGCAGGTGCTTGACGAAGTTGCACGGCCGGTGCCGGGCATCCAGCTGCTCGGCCAGGATCCCCTCCCACGCAGTACGGCAAGCCCCGGTAGACCCCGGCAGGCAGCACACCAGCGTGCGGTTGGCCAGCCCGGCCAGCGCCCGGCTCTGCACGGTCGAGCTGCCGATATCCAGAATCGACAACGCGCGGAACAGCTCGCCAAAGCCATCGACATGTTTGTCCAGCAGGCACCCGACCGCCTCTGGCGTGCTGTCGCGGCCGGTAAAACCGGTACCGCCGGTGATCAGCACCACCTGCACCTGGTCATCGGCAATCCAGGTGGCCACCTGGGCGCGGATCTTGTACAGGTCGTCCTTGAGCAGCGCCCGTGCCACCAGGCGGTGGCCGACCTCTACCGAACGGCTGGCCAGCAGCTGCCCAGAGGTGTCGTTGTCATAGGAACGGGTGTCGCTGACGGTCAGTACGGCGATGTTCAGCGGGACGAAGACTGCATCGGGTTGGACGCGCACAACAGGAACTCCTTGAATGGCCTTGTCGCCACGCTAAGGGGATGCTCCGAGGGCGTCCAATCGATATGGCGAACCGTTCCATCGACAGGCTCTATCGCTGCCTGGAGGTAGCCTCAGCATCTTCAGCGCCTGTGAGACCGAGCGCCGCCCGCGCGGCGCATCGCGAGCTGCGCTCGCTCCTACGTTTGTTTCGGGCCAATTATGCCTGTGGGATTTGCGCGCGAACCCTTTGGCGCATGCCTCAATGTCGCGCCGTATGAACCAGGCGGTCGCGCGCACCTGGCACAGGGGTTACTGGCCCGAAACAAACGTAGGAGCGAGCGCAGCTCGCGATTCGCCGCGCGGGCGGCGCTCGTTCTCACAGGCACTGAAGATGCAGCGGCTACCCTTGCCAGCGATAGGGCCATTGGAAACATCCCATCACTCAGCCTTCTGCTCCGCTACCTTCAACTCCTTGATCCGCTGGTCAATCAGCTGACACTTGTCGGGCAAGTGTTGGCTCGCCGTCCTCAGGTCCATCCCCTGCAGCTCTTCATTGATTTCCTTCGCCTTTTGCGGGTTCTGCTCGGTCAGTTGGGTGACCAGCCCGGCCAGCTCTTCACGTTTCTGCGTCGCTTCTTCCGGTGTGCAGGCCCAGGCGGGGCTGGCGCACAGCAAAGCGGTGGCGCAGCCCATAATGGATAGCAGCTGTTTCATCCTTCCTCCCTCCAGCAATGGTTATGCACGGTGGAAGCTTGTGGGGGCTGGGAAGTTCAGTGCTCACGATCAGTGGGTCTTTCATGATGGAAGCATTCTGTTTCCGAAATGCCGCCACCAACGGTGCTGCGCCTCTTCTGACAAATGTATCGAGGTCGGGTACTACCCAGATCACTGGAGAGGCAGTGGGTCAGCCTGCGATGTGAGGACGCGCTGTCATGTGTATACCCAATGCTTTCATCACGGTCAGGAACGATTTGAGGGTTGGGTTGCCATGCTCGCTGAACGACCGGTAAAGCTGTTCACGAGATAGCCCTGTGTCTTTTGCCAGCTCGCTCATGCCTTTGGCACGCGCTACTACGCCGACAGCTTTGGCGACATAGCTGGCATCCCCGGTCTCCAGGGCGTCAGTCATGAACACGGCGATTGCTTCAGGAGTGGTGAGGTATTCGGCGGGATCGAATTCAGAGAAGGTTTGTGTCATTTTGCATCCTCCACGAACGCAGAATATGGTGGGCTGCTTTGATGTCCCGTTGTTGGCTGCTTTTATCGCCGCCGCACAAAAGAATGACGAACGTCTGCCCGCCTGGTGGAAATATACGCGGTAGCCGGGCCCATAGTGGACCCTGAGTTCACTGACGCCGTGGCCAACCGGTGATACATCGCCAGGCAGGCCCTCCATCAATCGGTTGATCCGAGCACTGATTCGCGTTCTGGCGCTAACATCCCGGAGCCCGCTCACCCAATGTCTGAAACTGCTGGATTCGATTTCTTTCATCGAATGAATGTAGTTTATAAACTACAGACGACTCGCCAGCAAATGGTTTCTGCGTATTGCGCAATGGCTCGCTTCGCAACTGCCATTTGCATCCATTCTCATTTTTCTCGGAACACCGCGTCTCAGCCCCGAGTCCCAACCTGTGTAACCCTTTCGTCCACAGCAGGAGCCCGTAGCCATGAGCACCACCTACGACTGGGACCTGATCGAACGCTTGCTGCACGAGGTGCAGAACGGCGCCGGTCACAGCTTCACGCCACGCCCCTACGCCGAGCAGCACGCTGCCGCGCTGGCCGCCAAAGGTGAGCCGGTGTGTGACCTGGATCACTTGAAAACCCGTGCCTGTGAATATGAAAAGCTGTTGTTCGACCGTGGCTATATCGAAAGCCGGCCTGAGGAAGACGGTGGCAACGGCGAGAACTTCGTGCTGACCGAGCGCGGCTCGCGGCTGATGAGCCTGATCGACAGCAGCATCCCTGGCTTCGAGCACCCGCGCCAGGTGTTGGACGAGCAGGTAGATGCGCTGGACGAGACCACCTTCGAACAGGTGTCGGCAAAAGCGCAAATCGCTTGAGGTCGTTTTGAGGCTGGCATGGGTGGTCATGAAAACCCGATAATCGGTAGCTTCTGAACGCTGCCGAGTTGCTGCCCATGCCTACGTTCACCTTAAAGGCCCGCCCATGAATGCGGCCCGCAAGAACCCAGACGCCTTTGCCTTCCAGGTTATGTTGGGCCTGTGCCTGATCTGGGGCTGCCAGCAGGTGCTGATCAAGACCGCCGCCGTGGACATCGCCCCGGTGATGCAGGCGGCATTGCGTAACGGTATCGCCGCGGTGTTGGTGGGCCTGATGCTGTGCTGGCGTGGCACCTGGGAGCAGGTCGGTAGCACCTGGCGCCCGGGTTTGGTCGCGGGTGCTTTGTTCGGTATCGAGTTCCTGTTCATTGCCGAGGGCCTGAAACTGACCTCGGCGGCGCACATGTCGGTGTTTCTTTATACGGCGCCAGTCTTCACCGCGTTGGGGTTGCACCTGCGCCTGGCCAGTGAACGCCTGCGCCTGTTGCAATGGCTTGGCATCCTGCTGGCCTTCGGCGGCATTGCCACGGCCTTTGCCGGAGGCATGTCGTTCGAGCACATGGATAGCCGCACCTTGCTGGGCGATGCGTTTGGCGTGATCGCCGGGCTGGCCTGGGGCGCCACCACGGTGGTGGTGCGCTGCTCACGCCTGTCGGAAGCGCCGGCGACCCTGACCTTGTTCTATCAACTGGCGGTGGGGTTTGCCGGATTGTTGCTGATTGCCCTGCTCAGCGGGCAGATCGGCGAGGTGTCGCTCACGCCTTTGGCCATGGGTAGCGTGCTGTTCCAGGGGGTTGTAGTGTCGTTCGTCAGCTACCTGACCTGGTTCTGGCTACTGCGCAAATACCTGGCATCGAACCTGGCGGTGTTTTCCTTCATCACCCCTCTGTTCGGCGTAACCTTTGGGGTCTTGCTGCTGGACGAGCCGCTGACCGCGCATTTTGTGGGCGGTGCGGTGATGGTGCTGCTGGGGGTGATTCTGGTAAGTGCCGAACCTTGGGTTAAGCAGCAACTGCGCAAGTGGGTGGGGTAGTGGAACGCTTGCAACAAAGCGAAACGATTAACCAGTCGTCGGAATGCGCCGCTATGGCTTGATCCGCGTCAGAATGGCCCCTATCTGTAAGAGCAGAGGCATGCGTAATACAGGACATCGGGCTATGATCTGTATGAAACATTGCAGGATTGATTCGCCGTGAGGCTGACCCGTCAAGGGGGCATTATGAATAAACCACTGTCCAACTGGCTCCACGACCTGGCGGTCGCCTTGGGGCTGATTCCACCACCCTTGCAGCCGGTGCCGATCCCGACTGATGAAGAGCAGCGCAAGCGCCAACCGCGTCGTCGCTGATACAAGCAAAGGCCGCAGCACCTGGGTGGGGGCTGCGGCCTTTTTGTGTCTGGGCAATTGGCTTGCCTGCTCTGGGCCCATCGCTGGCCCTGGAGGCTCGCCAGCGATAGGGCCAGTACAGGCCGAAGGTCAGGCCAGCTTGACCGCTGCCACGGGTTTACGCGACAGCAGGCTCACCACCACAAAGCTCACCAGGCCAATCGCGAGGCTGTAGTAGATCGGCGTATTCGCCTCCAGCCCGTCCTTGAACATGAACAACAGGGCAGTCGCAAAGCCAAGCGACATGCTGGCGATGGCGCCGGCGGTGGTGGCGCGTTTCCAGAAAATGGCGCCAATCAGCGGAATCAGCATGCCGCCCACCAGCAGGTTGTAAGCCAGGGTCAGGGCGCTGATCACGTCGTTCACCATCAATGCGATACCCAGTACCACCAAACCGGTCAGCAAAGTGAACAGGCGGCTGATACCCAGGCTGGACGGCTTGCCGCCACGCAGCTTGGGCAGCAGGTCTTCGGTGATGGTGGTCGAGGCCGCCAGCAGGCCTGCGCTGGCGGTCGACATCATGGCCGCCAGCGCCGCTGCCATCAGCAGGCCGCGGATGCCATCAGGCAGCGTGGTCTTGATCATTTCGGCGAAGGCATTGTTCGGGTTGGCCAGGTCGGGCATCAATACATGAGCGGCCATGCCGATCACGGCACAGGCCAGGCCATACAGCACGCAATACACCCCGGCGGTGGTGCCGGCACGCTGGCAGACCTTTTCGTCACGGGCGGTGAACACCCGCTGCCAGATATCCTGGCCAATCAGGATGCCGAAGAAGTAGATCAGGAAGTAGGTGATGATGGTATCCCAGCCGATGGTGGTCAGCTGGAAGCTGGCCGCCGGCAACTTGGCCACCAGGGTGTCCCAGCCGCCGGCCTTGTACAGGCACACCGGCAACAGGATGAACATCAGGCCCACGGTCTTGATCACGAACTGCACGATATCGGTCAGGGTCAGCGACCACATGCCGCCAATGGTCGAGTACACCACCACCACACCCCCGCCCAGCAGCAGCGAGGCCCAGAAGGGCAGGTCCAGCAGCACTTGCAGCACGGTGGCCATGGCCAGGGTGGATGTCACGCCGATCATCAGCGCGTACGCCAGCATGATCACCGCGCTGGCCTGGCGTGCGGTCGGGTTGTAGCGCTGTTCCAGCACCTGGGTCACGGTGAAGATGCGCAGGCGTAGCAGCGGCTTGGCCAGAAACAAGTTGATGGCGATGATGCCCAGGCCCAGCGCGGCGCACAGCCAGAAGCCGGAAATGCCGTGAACGTACCCCAGGCGCACGGTACCCACGGTGGAGGCGCCACCCAGCACGGTGGTGGCCATGGTGCCCATGTACAACATCGGGCCCAGGTTGCGCCCGGCGACCAGGTAGTCTTCATGGGTTTTCGCGCGTCGCATGCCATACCAGCCAAGCCCGAGCATGCCTGCGGTGTAAAGCATTACAACTATGATGTCCAAGGCCATTGGGGGTCTCCCGATTATCTTTATTATGGCGAGATCGGCCACGCGGGCGTTCGCACGGCGCCCGGTGGTCTTCTGGTGTTGGCGGGCCTCGGTGGCCCGACCACATTAGCGGCGGACTACACCCGGCAGTACGCAGAGCATTTCGAACAGCAGGTTGGCGCCGAGCAACGAGGTATTGCCGGTGGTGTCATAAGGCGGGGAGACTTCGACAAGGTCACAACCGATCAGGTCCAGGCCATGGCAGCCGCGAATGATCTCCATTGCCTGGATGGTGGTCAAGCCGCCGATTTCCGGGGTGCCGGTACCGGGTGCCCAGGCCGGATCGATGCCGTCGATGTCGAACGACAGGTAAACCGGGCCGCCGCCGACTTTTTCCCGCACTTCGGCCATCAAGGGCTCCAGCGACTTGTGCCAGCACTCTTCGGCCTGAACCACGCGGAAGCCCTGGCGGCGGCTCCAGTTGAAGTCGTCGGCGGTATAACCCTGGGCGCGCAGGCCGATCTGCACCACGCGCTCGCAGTCGAGCAGGCCTTCTTCCACCGCCCGGCGGAAGGTGGTGCCGTGGGCGATCTTCTCGCCGAACATGTGGTCGTTGACGTCGGCGTGGGCGTCGATGTGCACCAGGCCGATCTTGCCGTGCTTCTTGTGCAGCGCCCGCAGGATCGGCAAGGTGATGGTGTGGTCACCGCCTAGGGTCAGGGGAATCACATTGTGCTCGACGACCTGGTCGTAGGCCTCTTCGATGATGCGCACGGCGTCCAGCAGGTTGAAGGTGTTGATGGCCACATCGCCTATGTCGGCGACCGACAGGGAGTCGAACGGGGCGGCGCCGGTGGCCATGTTGTACGGGCGGATCATCACCGATTCGGCGCGGATTTGCCGGGGGCCGAAGCGCGTGCCGGAGCGCAGCGAGGTGCCGATGTCCAGCGGCACACCAATGAAGGCTGCGTCCAGGCCTTCGGCGCTTTGCAGGTGGGGGAGGCGGAGCATGGTGGCGATGCCGCCGAAACGCGGCATTTCGTTGCCGCCCAGTGGTTGGTGAAGAGTCTTGTCCACGGTGGGCCTCATCAGTCGGTCGATTGTTCTGTTTGTTCGAACCTGTGCCGCTGCGCGCTTTCCAGTTCGTGTTTCGCCAGCGGGCAGGGACATTTCGGCCAGTCTGCGCAAGGTAGTGCCATGGAAGAATCGCTACCGACAAATACTTAGTTCAGGAATTTCTGAACTAAAGCCCGGCGCAGCGGTTAGACTGCGCGCAAACACCCTGTGGAACCGTTGCCCCATGGCCTCGACTTTGCCCGACCTGAAACTGCTGCGTATCTTCATCAGCGTGGTGCGCCACCAGGGTTTCGCCAACGCCCAGCGTGAGCTGAACTTGTCGACTTCGGCCATCAGCACCTACATGAGCCAGCTGGAGGGTGCCCTGGGTATCGTGCTTTGCCACCGTGGCCGGGGCGGTTTCAGCCTGACCAGCAAGGGTGAGCTGTTTCACCAGGAAACCCTGCGCCTGTTGGCCGAACTGGACGGGTTCGAGCAATACGCGGCGGCCCTGAAGGGCGAACTGCGCGGCACCCTCAACCTGGGGGTGATCGACTCCACGGTGGGTGATCGCGCCCTGCCGCTGGCTGAAGCCATTGGTGCCTACAGCCAGGAGCATCCGGCCGTGCACCTGCACTTGTCGGTGTCCAGCCCTTACGAGCTGCAGTTGGGGGTGCAGGACAACCGCCTGGACCTGGCAATTGGCGCGTTTTCTTCACGCATGAGTGGCCTGCTGTACCAGCCGCTGTACCGCGAGCAGCACTGGCTGTACTGCAGCAGCCGCCACCCGTTGTACAGCGAGCGGCGCATTCCCGAGCAGGTGGTGACCCAGCAGCGCATGGTCGGGCGCGGCTACTGGAGCCAGGCCGAGCTGGCCCGGCATGGTTTCAAGCACAGCGCGGCGACGGTTGAGAGCATGGAGGCGCAGTTGATCCTGATTCTGTCGGGCGCCTACATCGGCTACCTGCCCGAGCACTACGCCCAGGCCTGGGTCGACAAAGGCGACTTGCGCGTGTTGTCTCCGGCGACGTTCGGTTACCAGGCACCGTTCTCGTTGATCATCCGGCGTGGGCGCAGCCGCGAACCGCTGATCCAGACCTTCCGCGACCTGCTGAAAAGCCAGCTCAACGTAGGCTGATAAACAGAATGTTCATACATTCTGTCGGCAGGCCGCTAAATTCCTGCACACGTGTGCCGCTAACCTCATAGCGCTCTGCTACATATCAACTTGCGCTGATGATTTCCCTTCTTTTCATCCTGCAAGGATCGCCCGACGATGCGCATGAATTTGCCAGTCACTGAACACGAAAGAACATTCCCCAGTGAACAACGGCTGATTTCCACCACCGACTTGAACAGCCGCATCACGTATTGCAACGACGCCTTCGTGGCGATCAGCGGGTTCACCTACGACGAGCTGGTGGGCCAGCCGCACAACCTCGTGCGTCACCCAGACATGCCGCCGGCGGTGTTCGGCCATATGTGGGACACCATCAAGCAAGGCAAGCCGTGGATGGGCGTGGTCAAGAACCGGGCAAAAAACGGCGATTACTATTGGGTCAGTGCCTACGTGACGGCAGTCTACGAACAGGGCCGCATCAGCGGCTACGAGTCGGTGCGTTCGGTGCCGACCCGTGAGCAGATCCGCCGTGCCGAGGCGTTGTACGCACGCCTGCGTGCCGGCCGCCGGCCGGTATCGTGGGCGGCGCGCCTGGGCCATGGCCTGCGCCAGGGCTGGCCATGGCTCGGCGCCGGCCTGGTGTCGGCGGCGGGCTACCTGTGGTTGCCACCCTATGCCGCGCTAGGGGTGTTGATGGTTGTACTGCTGGTAGCTTGGTACCTGGTCGAGCACCGTCAGAACCAGGCCATCCGCCGCACGCTGGCCGAGCACCCCAAGGCGTTCACCAGCCCGCTGGTGGCGCTCACCTACAGCGACAACCCGGGGCTGCGGGGCCAGCTGGACCTTGCCATCATCAGTGAAGAAGCCCGCCTGCAGACCGCGCTCACGCGCCTGGTAGACGCCGGGGTCGGGGTAAAATCACGCGCTGCGCAATCTTCCGACCTGTCGGGCGCGCAGGCGCAGATGCTCGACCGCCAGCGCAGCGAGACCGATCAATCGGCCACCGCCATTGCGCAGATGGCGGCGACCATCCAGGAGGTTACGCATAACGTGCAGAGCACGGCGCATGCCGCAGGCGATGCCGACCAGCTGGCGCAGCAGGGCAGCGAGCTGGCGCTACGGAGCCTGAAGGCCATGGGCAGCATGAGCGATGCAGTCAATGACATTGGCCAGGCGGTGAACGCCCTGGCGGAACAGACCCAGTCGATCGGCAGCGTGGTGGATGTGATCACCTCGATCGCCGAACAAACCAACCTGCTGGCGCTCAACGCCGCCATTGAAGCGGCGCGGGCCGGCGAGCAGGGCCGCGGGTTTGCCGTGGTGGCCGATGAAGTACGCTCATTGGCCCAGCGTACCCGCACCTCCACCCAGGAAATCCACCAGATCATCGCCTCGTTGCGGGCCGGGGCAGAGCGCGCAGTGAGTACTGCCAGCCGTGGCGAGCAGATCTCGCGTGACAGCGTGCACAGTGTCGAGGCAGTGCAGGCGGCGTTGAGCGGCATAGCCCAGGCGGTGAGCCGCATCACCGGCATGAGCCAGCAGATGGCCACGGCATCGGAGCAGCAAAGCCACGTGGCTGAAGACATCAACCAGCAGATCGTGCGCATAGCCCAACTGTGCGATCAAAGCGCCGGGCAGGCGCGCCAAGGGGCAGAAATCAGCCAGGACCTCGAGCGCATGGCGGAGTACCTGCACAGCCTGGCAGAGCGCTTCAACCGTTGAGGTTGCCGTGGTCGCCTTGCGGCCAGGGCATAGGGCAAGGCCCGCCAGCCGGGCCAGGGTTCTGTGGCAAAATACCCCCGCCAAGGAGACCTTCATGCCCAGACCCCGTTGCGAGCGCTGCCAGCGCCCGCTTGATCATTGCCTTTGCTCGCTGATCCCTGCGCTAGGCAGCCGAACCCGTGTGATCTTGCTGCAGCACCCCAGTGAAAGCGCCCACGCCCTGAATACCGCACGGTTGGCTGCGCTTGGCCTGAGCAATGCCGAGCTGCGGGTGGGGCAGGTATTCGACGACCTGCCAGCGCTGCTGGCAACCCCTGGGTACCGCCCGGCGCTGTTGTTCCCGGGCGCTGAAGCGCAGCCCCTGGCTGCCTATGGCCCAGTGGACGAGCAACCCTTGCTGCTGATCGTGCCCGACGGCACCTGGCGCAAGGCGCGCAAGCTGCTGTACCTGAATCCGCTGCTGGAGACGTTGCCGAGGGTGACCTTGGGGCAGGTGGCCGCTTCACGCTATCGCTTGCGCAAGGCGCCGGAGGCGGGAGCGTTGTCGACCATTGAGGCCGTGGTGGGGGCGCTGAATGCACTGGAGCAACCGGCCTGCTTCGATGCGCTGCTGGCACCGTTCGAGGCCTTGATAGAGGGACAGATCAGGGCCATGGGCGTGGAGACGTTCCAGCGTAACCATGGCACCGAGTGAGGGCAGGGGGCTGCTGCGCAGCCCATCGTGACACAAGGCCGCTCCTACAGGCCATCGCACCCGCCATTGGCATACACGATCTGTGTAGGAGCGGCCTTGTGTCGCGATGGGCCGCACAGCGGCCCCAGCAATCTCAAGCCCGATCAACGCATCTCGGGCAAGCGTGCCTCGGTACGGACTTCGGTCGCGGCCAGCGCCTCTGGCGGCAGCGAAATACGCTGCTTGCTGAGCAATTCACCCATGGTCGCCAGCACCCGGTAGCGCGAGTACTCTTCGGTGTAGCGCACTTCAGTGTAGCGACGGTCGGCGTTGTACAGTTCGTTTTCACTGTCGAGCACGTCCAGCAGGGTGCGTTGGCCCAGGCCGAACTGGTCCTGGTAGGCGGCGCGCACGCGCTTGGTGGTTTCGGCGTATTCACGCGCGGTCGGCAGCTGCTTGCTGGCGTTGTTCATGGCGTTCCACGCCAGGCTCAGGTTTTCGGTCAACTCGCGCAGGGCGTTGTTGCGGATGTCCAGGGCCTGGTTGATCTTGTGCGCGTCGGATTGCAGGCGAGCCTTGTCACTGCCGCCGCGGAACAGGTTGTAGTTCATCTCCACGCCGGCTTGCCAGTCGTTGTTGTTGTGGCCTTTCTCGCCGCCGGTGTTGTTGTTGGCACCGGTGGCCAGAATGGCGTCGAAGCGTGGGTAGAAGGTCGACTTGCCAACCTCGTACTGCTGCTCGGCCGCATTTACATCAGCCTGGGCCGACTTGATGTAGGGGTTGTTCTGGCGCATGCCATCACGGGCCTCTTCAAGCGTGGCAGGCACCTCGGCCTTGATGGTGGGCGGGCTTTCCAGCTCGTCTGGCATGCGCCCGATCACGCTGAAGAAGTTGGCCTCGGCGTCGGCCAGGTCCACTTCGGCGGTGTCCAGGTTATTTTCTGCCAGGGCGCGGCGGGCGCGGGACTGGTCAAGGTCGGCCGTGCTGCCAACGCCACGCTCGTTACGCAGGCCGATCTGGTCGTTGACCCGCAGGTGGGCTTGCAGGTTGTTCCTGGCCAGGGCCACCAGTTCACGGCGCTTGAGTACCTCCAGGTACACCTCGATCGCACGCAGGGCGACATCCTGCGCAACCGCCTGGGTGTAGTAGGCACGCGAGGTGGAAACCGCTTCGGTCCGGCCCACTTCGTTCGCGGTGTTGAAGCCATCAAAGATCATCTGCCGCAGGCGCAGCTCGGACTGGGTGTAGTTCAGGGTTTCTTTGTTGTGGTTACCCGCGGCACGGGTTGTGGTGTTGTCCGAACGCTGGCGGCCGTAGCCGGCGACCAGGTCAACGGTAGGGAAGTAGCCACCACGCGCGAATTTCACGTCCTCATCGGCCGACAGCTTGCTGTTACGGTTGGAGCTGACCTGTGGGTGATAGTCCACGGCGCTTTGGACGGCTTCGGTGATCGACATCGCCTGCACGTTGGCACTCGCCAGGGCCAACAGTAATGCGGTGGTGATGGGGTTCAAAACGCGCATGGTACATCTCCCTGATCTTGAATTTGGTCCTGCTGCTCGCCAAAAAAATGACGATTATTTATCGCGTATAGTGTTGCAGGTTTTTAACATGACAGCTAAGTACATTCATCGCGATAGATAAGAAGATTTATTCATATCAAAATGACCATAAATACCTGAAATGTCTAACAGGAGCTATTTTTGCAGCCCTCAGGTGGTGTGGCAAATATCGGTAAAGCCAATACTCTCAAGGCCTTCAGGCGGTTCCAGAACGAATTTGGCTAAATACTGGGCGGGTTAGGCGAAAGTGATATTTGGCGACAAATTATTGTCACTTTGGCCTGTGCAAGGTTTTTTGCTTGAGGATGTAAAGACTTACCAGCACGGCGCTGGTCAACATGAAGGCGCGTGCCCAGAACAGCGGCACCAGGTAGCAGGACAGCCCGATGCTGGCCCACATCAGGCCAATGGCATAGACCTTGCCTTTGAGGGGGATGCCTTCACCACTGAGGTAGTCGCGAATCCATGGCCCCAGTTTGGGGTGGTGGACCAGCCAGTGGTGAAAGCGTGGCGAGCTGCGAGCGAAGCAGGCGGCCGCCAACAGAAGAAACGGGGTGGTAGGCAATACCGGCAGGAATATCCCCAACACCCCCAGTGCGACGCTGAGCCAGCCGATGGCCAGCAGCAGGTAGCGCACAGCTGGCTTAGTGGTGGCGTGGCTTGAGCAGCGCCGGCTTTTCGTCAGGTGCGTGCAGCAGCAGGAACAGTGCCGTCAGCGCTTCGGGAATTTGCACGATCATGTCGTCCTGCAGGTTGGCGTTGCTGGCGATGTCGGCGAACTCCGGCTGCTCGTCGAACAGGCCCGAACCCACCATGATTGGCAGCAACATTTCGCTGACTTCCTCTTCTGCGTTCTCGAACCAGGCCTCTTCGCGCAGGAACACGCCTTCCATGAAACCGATGCACCAGCCGCGCAGGTCGGAATCGTCCGGCTCGTCAGTCAGGTCGAGGTCGCAGGGCAGTTCGAATTCATCGTCGCTGGCCAGCTGACGGGCAATGTGGGCCTTGAGTGCCACCAGGGTCGCCTCGATTTCGGTGCGCTGGGCTTCGCTGCTGTAGTGCGGCTCTTCGGCGAACAGGGCGTCGATCCACTCGCGCTCGGGCACGTCTTCGGCGTTGATCGACAGCGCGGTGAGGTAGCCGTGGGCGGCGACATAGTCCAGCGCTTCTTCGTGCAGCTCGTCGGCGTCGAGGAAGGCTTGCAGGCGGGTCAGTTGCTCGGCGAAGGACATTACAGGGCTACCTTGGGGAATAAACGATAACGAATTCTAGCACCTTGCGGCGGCAGCGGGGCAAAGGAACGTCTATCGCGGTGGTGCCCTGCGCGGGGCGGTGCTGCGGTATACTCCGCGATTTTCATCCAGGCGCGGTTTTACTGGCGGCCTGGCAAAAACCGCTTACGCATTTGGCGTGTGCGGGGCGGGTTTTTCGTCCAGCCTGTGTGCAGGGTGGTACGGCGATTTGGAGTTGCACATGCTCGAACAGGCTCAGCGCGTTCTCAAGGACATCTTTGGCTACGACAGTTTCCGAGGGCGCCAGGCAGCGATCATCGAATGCGTGGCCAATGGTGGCGATGCCCTGGTGCTGATGCCGACTGGCGGCGGCAAGTCGTTGTGTTTCCAGGTGCCGGGCCTGCTGCGCCCAGGCCTGACCGTGGTGGTCTCGCCGCTGATCGCGCTGATGGACGACCAGGTCGCCACGCTTGACGAGCTGGGCGTAGCCGCAGCCGCCCTGAACTCCACGCTCACGGCCGAGCAGCAGCGCGACCTGGCCGGGCGCCTGCGCCGTGGCGAAGTGAAAATGCTGTACCTGGCACCCGAACGCCTGGTGCAACCGCGCATGCTCGACTTCCTGCGCGACCTGGATATCTCGCTGTTCGCCATCGACGAAGCCCACTGCGTTTCGCAATGGGGCCATGACTTCCGCCCCGAATACCTGCAACTGGGCCAGTTGGCCGAACTGTTCCCGCATGTTCCGCGCATTGCCCTTACCGCCACCGCCGACATGCGTACCCGCGAAGAAATCGTTCAGCGCCTGCACTTGCAGGGCGCAGAGCGCTTCCTGTCGAGCTTCGACCGGCCGAACATCTTCTACCGCATCGTGCCCAAGGAAGCGCCGCGCAAACAATTGATGGCGTTCCTTGCCGAGCGCCGTGGCAACGCCGGCATCGTTTATTGCCTGTCGCGCAAGAAGGTCGACGAAACCGCCGCCTTCCTTTGCCAGCAGGGCTTCCCGGCGCTGCCATACCATGCCGGCCTGGCGGCCGAAACCCGCGCCGCCAACCAGCACCGCTTCCTCAACGAAGAGGGGCTGATCATGGTCGCCACGATCGCGTTCGGCATGGGTATCGACAAACCCAACGTACGCTTCGTGGCCCACCTCGACCTGCCCAAGTCGCTTGAGGCCTACTACCAGGAAACCGGCCGTGCCGGGCGAGACGGCCTGCCGTCCGATGCCTGGATGGCTTATGGCCTGCAGGACATGGTCATGCTCAAGCAGATGCTGCAGAACTCCGAAGGGGACGAACGCCACAAACGCATCGAGCAGCACAAGCTCGATGCCATGCTGGCGCTGTGCGAAGAAACCCGCTGCCGCCGCCAGTCGCTGCTGGCCTACTTCGATGAAATCCTCGAGCAGCCGTGCGGGCACTGTGACAACTGCGTCGACAACGTCCAGACCTGGGATGCTACCGAGCCGGCGCGCCAAGCCCTGTCGGCAGTGTTTCGCACCGGCCAGCGCTATGGTGTGGGCCACCTGGTCGACGTGTTGCTGGGCAAGGACACCGAAAAGGTGCGCAATTTCGGCCATGAAAAGCTGTCGGTTTTCGGCGTGGGCAAAGGCCTGGCCGAAGCCGAGTGGCGTTCGCTGTTCCGCCAGCTGGTGGCGCGCGGGCTGGTCGACATCGACCTGGAGGGCTACGGCGGCCTGCGCTTGTCCGACAGCTGCCGGCCACTGTTGCGTGGCGAGGTCACCTTGCAACTGCGCCGTGACCTCAAACCGCAGATCACTGCCAAAAGCGCGTCGTCCAGTGGCGGCAGCCCGGCCAGCCAACTGGTGCGGGCCGAAGAGCGGGAATTGTGGGAGGCATTGCGCACCTTGCGGCGCAAGCTGGCCGAAGAACACAGCGTACCGCCGTACGTCATCTTCCCCGACTCCACGTTGCTGGAAATGTTGCGCAGCCAGCCGGTCAGCCTCAGCGACATGGCCCAGGTCAGCGGCGTAGGCGCGCGCAAGCTGGAACGCTATGGCCAGGCGTTTCTTGAGGTACTGAACGACAACGGCGGCACCCGCGAGGCGCCGAAGGTGGTGCTCGACCTGCGTCATGAGCTGGTCAGCCTGGCCCGCGCCGGCATGACCCCAGCGCAAATCGCCGGGCAGCTCAACTGCAGCGAAAAGAATGTGTACAGCTTGCTGGCCGAGGCCCTGGGGCGCCAGGAGCTGAGCCTGGACCAGGCGCTGGACTTGCCAGAAGACCTGCTGATGGAGGTGCAGGACGCCTTCCTCGATGGCGAGGGCGAGCTGCCGCCGGTTGCGACCATCGCCCCGCTGTTTACCGGGCGAGTGCCGGAAGGGGTGCTGTATTGCGTACGCGCGGCACTGGCAGCCGAGTTCGAGCTGTAGGCCTGCGCATGTTCGCAGGCACAAGCGCCATCTGCTGACCTTTGTCATGTTTTTTGACGATTTTCGCCCAAGTCACCTTGGCCGAGCCTTGCCTCATGGGGCAGGGCATGGTTAGCTGCCTAATAATTAGATCTACTCGATGAGTTACCTATGCCTCTAACCGACAACCAACACCGCTTCGGCATGCAACTGGCCCAGATGTCCCGGGGTTGGCGTGCCGAACTGGATCGCCGCCTGGCCGGGCTCAATCTGTCGCAGGCGCGCTGGTTGGTGTTGCTGCACCTGGCCCGTTTCCAAGACGCCCCGACCCAGCGTGAGCTGGCCCAGAGTGTGGGTGTCGAAGGCCCGACCCTGGCGCGTCTGCTCGATAGCCTGGAGGCCCAGGGGCTTGTACGGCGCCAGGCGGTGCTGGAAGACCGGCGGGCGAAGAAGATCGTGTTGTGCCCGCCGGCCAAGCCGCTGATCGAACAGATCGAGACCATCGCCAACCAGTTGCGCATCGAACTGTTCAGCGGGGTGGATGAAGCCGACCTGCAGGTGTGCATGCGGGTGCATGCCAAGATTCTGGGCAACCTGGAAAAATCCTGAGGCAGGGGCTGCCCTGCAGCCTTTCGCCGGCCCGCCCGCTCGGCGTGGCGGGCCCGACGCCCGGGCCCTGTACGTGCTGCCTAGAAGGTATGCCCCAGGTTCAGGTACACCGCCTGCTCATGCGCACTGTTGGTGCCATAGGTGAAATTCAATGGGCCCAGCGGCGTTTCCAGCCCGAGGAAAATACTCGCCGCATTGATGTAGCCACTGTCGAACGCATTGTCGTTGTTCCACGCCCGCCCGCGCTCCAGCGAACCGCCGATGTACAACGGGAAGTCCAGCGGCACATAAGCCCGTGGCGTCAGCCGGCGGTAGTAGACCACCCGCATCAGGCTCATGTTCTGGCCCGACACCGAGTCCTGGCGGAAGCCCGACAGCTCCCGCGCCCCGCCCAGCACGAAGCTGGAGGTCACCACTTCGGTGGCATCCAGCGTGCGCCCGTAGCGGCCGCCCAGCACGAAGGTGTTCGGGCCGCTGCTGATGGCCTTGTCGAGGTTGAACAGCCATTGCCGGTAATCCTGGTCGGAATCCAGCGACTTGTCGTACTTGCGCAAGGTCAGGCCGATGTCTTCGCCATGGTGTGGGAAATACACGTTGTCGAGGGTGTCGAACGAGTACTTCAGCTCGTAGAAGCCTTCGTTGAAACTGACCTTGGGCAAGTCCTGGTCGCCAATGCGCACCTCGGCCTCGCCCCAGGCCTTGCCAACCCCCAGGCGCACTTCGCCGCTGTTGCCGATCTGCCGGCCCACGTTCAGGCCAAAGCCATAGCGCTCCAGGCGGTACTCGGCGATCGGGTCGTTGTCGAGGGTGGCCTCGATGTTCTGTGAGCCGAAGTCCAGGTAGGGGGCGACGAAGTAGCGTGAGCCGACATCCAGCGGTTGGTAGAACTCGCTGTACAGCGCTTGCTGGTCGCCGATCTGGCCGCGGGTCAGCCACTCGGCACCCAGGCTGTTGATGCCGTTGACCCGGTAGCTGGCCCCCAGGTTGAAGGCGCTGTCGCCGCGCAGGTCGTCCGACAGGTTCAGGCCCAGGCGCAAGTAGTCGGTGCCGCCGCGGCGGCCGCGGGCGTTGATCACCAGGGTGTTTTCATCGCCCTTGTGCACCACGCGGTACTGCACCCGGTCGAAGTAGTCCAGGCCGTACAGCGTGCCCATGTCGGTCTCCAGGCGGCCAAGCTCCAGCGGGGCATTGATGGGCTGGCGAATGTACGAGCGGATCACATCGTCACTGACCTTGGCGTCGTTCTCGATTTTGATGGCAGTGATGATGGGCGTGCGTTGGCGCGGTGACCGGGCCGCGGCCAGGCTGCTGACGGCGTCTGGGTGGCGCAGCGCGGCCAGGCGCGCGTCGAGCAGGCGGGTAGCGCGGTAGCCGGCGTCGATAATGTCCCGCGCGCGGCCGAAGTCGGTCACGCCGTAGGCTGCAAGCGGCGGTTGGATGAGGATATCGTCGCGGTGTAGGCTGGCCAGTTGCTCTTCCGAGTTGCGCCGGGTTGTCAGCGTGATGGACTGGTTCAGCACATCGACCACGGTCAGCAACTGCTTGCGGTCGCGCAGCGGCGTACCGATATCCACCACGATGGCCAGGTCCACCCCCATATCGCGTGCCACATCGAGCGGAATATTGTCGACCATGCCGCCGTCCACCAGCAGGCGGCCGTCCAGTTCGACCGGGGCGAACACGGCCGGGATCGACATGCTGGCGCGGATCACCTGCGGCAGGTGGCCGCGGCGGAATACCACTTTTTCGCCACTGGCGATGTCGGTGGCCACGGCGCGGAAGGGGATGGGCAGCTTGTCGAAGTCGCGCGTGTCGGCGGTGTGGGCCAACTTGCTTTCCAGCAGCAACGACAGGTTCTGGCCTTGAATCACCCCCAGCGGCAGGCCCAGGCTGCCGTCGTCACGAAAGCTGAGCTTTTGCTTGACCAGAAAATCGCGGTCATCCTGCTTGCGCCGGAATGGCACGTCCTCGCGGGGTGGGCTGTCAGACAGCGCCTGCTGCCAGTCGAGGGTGGTGGCGAGGTGTTCCAGCTCTTCGACACTGTAGCCCGAGGCGTACAGCCCGCCGACTACAGCCCCCATGCTGGTGCCGGCAATGGCGTCGATGCGTACACCCTGTTCCTCCAGCGCCTTGAGCACGCCGATGTGCGCCAGGCCACGGGCCGCGCCGCCCGACAGCACCAGGCCGACCTTGGGCCGTGCCGGTTCGGCGGCGGTTGCTGTAAGCGAGGTGAGGGTGAACAGCAAGCAGAACAGCAAACGGTGCATCGTGGGTCTCAAACCGTGGGTCAAAGACCGCTAGTATAAGCCGCCCCTCAGCTGGAGTTATCTCAACATGGCCGACCACAAGCCGGAAATCGTCATCAATTATTGCACCCAGTGCCAGTGGCTGCTTCGGGCCGCGTGGCTGGCCCAGGAGTTGCTCAGCACGTTTGCCGACGACCTCGGCCGGGTGGCGCTGGAACCAGGTACCGGCGGTATTTTCCGCATTACCTGCAACGGCGTGCAGATTTGGGAGCGCAAGGCCGACGGCGGCTTCCCCGAGGCCAAGGTGCTGAAGCAGCGGGTGCGTGACCAGATCGACCCCCAGCGCGGCCTGGGCCACAACGACCGCTGAGTCACCCGCACTCGGCCAGTGGCCGCTGCGCTGGCTCGGCGGCCAGGCGGCTGGACAGCACGATCGCGAGGATGATCAGTGCGCCGCCCAGCAGCATGCGCACCGTGGGGGTCTCGGCAAACACCAGCCAGGCTACGGCAATGCCGTAGACCGGCTCCATGCCGAACACCACGGCGGCAGTCCGGGCCTTGATGACCGCCAGGCTGGCGACGAAGAGGCTGTGCGCCACGCCGGTGCAGAAAATGCCGAGCAGGCCGATCCACAGCCAGTCCACCGGCGCGACCGCGCCCAGCCCAGGGGCAGCGAACGCCAGCAGGCACAGGCCCACCACCAGGTTTTGCCACAGTGCTGCCTGCACCGCAGGCAAGCGACCAGAGCCTGCGCGGTTGGTCAGGGACAGCAGTGAGAACAGCAGGCCCGAGAACAAGGCCCACAGCAGGCCGCCGGTCGCTTCGCTGGCCAGATCGAAGGCTGGCGAGACCAGTACCAGGCCGAGGCTGACCAGCAGCACCAGCAGCGCTTCGTTGCGGCGGATGCGCTCGCGGAACAGCAGCCCCTCGAGCAGCACGGTAAAGGCCGGGAAACTGGCGAAGCCGAGGGTGGCGATGGCCACGCCGCCGACCTTGACGGCGATGAAGAAGCTGACCCAGTGGCCGGCCAGCAGCACCCCGCCGAGCAACAGGCGGCGCGCATCCTGACCGTTCAGGCGTTGCCAGCCAGGGCCGGTGACACTGGCGAACAGCGCCAGGGCGAGCACGGCGAAAGCGGCGCGGCCGAACACGATGATCACCGGGCTGGCGCTGGCTGCCAGCTTGCCGAATACGCCGGTCAGGCCAAAGAACAGCGCGCCGATATGCAGGGCGCCGAGGGCGGTGCGGTGGTTCATGACAGGGGGCATCCTCGCAAGGCAAGCGGCCATTGTGCCTGAAGCCGTGCATGGCGAGGACCGGGCGGCCGCGCGCGCAGGCGCGCTGCTTACAGCCTGAGCTTGCCGAGCAGAATGTCGCGGAACATCACGAAGTCACCGGCAAGGCTGTAGAACGGGTAGGTGAATGTCGCCGGCCGGTTCTTTTCAAAAAAGAAATGCCCCACCCAGGCAAAGCCGTAGCCGAACAGCGGCACGGCCAGCAGCAACAGCCATTTGCCGCTGCCGATGGTATAGGCCAGCAGGGCGATCACCAGGCTGGTGCCGACAAAATGCAGGCGGCGGCAGGTGGGGTTGCTGTGCTCACCCAGGTAATACGGGTAGAACTCGGCAAAACTGCGAAACTGCGCTGTGCGGTTCATGGCAGTGCTCCGGGGTTGATACGTCTGGACAAGATGCACGGCGTGGAGCCTCATTCGAGTCTAGAGTGATTGGCAGGGCCTACCAGTGACAATAGGCGCCAATTGAGTATCCTTGGGGTTCACCGCAGGAGCGGTCAGGAAAGAAGCCTGTCATGAGCGAAAGAACCACGTCAGCCAGTTGGGCATCAGGGATTGTAAAGGCACTCGAGCTGGAAGGGCTGGACTGCCGGGCCATGTTCAAGCAGTTGGGGCTGGATTTCGCCGCCCTCGACGATCCCGACGCGCGTTTCCCCCAAGACTCCATGACCCGGCTGTGGCAATTGGCAGTGGAACTGTCCGGCAACGAGGCCATTGGCCTGAACATGGCGCGTGTGGTACGCCCGGCCTCGTTTCACGTGGTGGGCTATGCGCTGATGTCCAGCCGCACCTTGGCCGAGGGGTTCGAGCGGCTGGTACGCTACCAGCGCATCATCGCCGAAAGCTCCGATCTCAGTTTCGTGCTGGGTCCCGAGGGCTACTCGTTGATCCTCACCGTGCACGGCGACCATCTGCCGCCCACCCGCCACAGTGCCGAAGCGTCGTTGGCCTGTGCGCTGGCGCTGTGCAAATGGTTGAGCGGCCGCCCGGTGCAGCCACGGCGGGTTTTGGTGCAGGGGCCGCAACCCAGGAATATCGAGCCGTACAAGGTGGCGTTCCATTCGCCGCTGATCTTCGACGCGCCGTATGACGCGCTGGTGTTCGAGCGGGCCGACATGGAGGCACCCTTGCCCACGGCCAATGAAGCCATGGCAGTGCTGCACGACCGGTTTGCCGGGGAGTACCTGGCGCGGTTTTCCGAAAGCCGCGTGACCCACCGGGTGCGCCAGGTGCTGTGCCGCATCTTGCCGCAGGGGGAGCCCAAGCGTGAGACCCTGGCGCAGGCCTTGCACTTGTCGCAGCGCACCCTGCAGCGGCGGCTGCAGGAAGAGGGCACCAGCTTCCAGGCGTTGCTCGACGACACCCGGCGCGAACTGGCCGAACAGTACCTGGCCCAGCCGGGCATGACCCTGCTGGAAACCGCCTACCTGCTGGGCTTCGCCGACCCCAGCAACTTCTACCGCGCGTTCCGCCGGTGGTTCGATACCACGCCCAGTGAGTACCGCGCCCGGCTCGGCGCCGTGGGCGAAGTGCTCAGTGACGCCAGAACGCCGGCATGCACAACACTAGCACGGTGATGATTTCCAGCCGGCCAAGCAGCATGCCGGCAGCCAGGATCCACTTGGCGGCGTCCGGCAGCGTGGCGTAGTTGCCCGACGGGCCGATCACTTCCCCCAGGCCAGGTCCCACCCCGGAGACCGTACCGGCAGCCCCGGTCAGGGCGGTCATCCAGTCCACCCCCAGCAACGACAACAGCAGCGCCATGACGCAGATGGTGATGGCGAAGAAGAACGAGAACGTCAGGATCGAGCGCACGATATCTTCATCGAGGCGGTGGCCGTTGTACTTCTGCTTGATCACCGCACGCGGGTGGATCAGCTGGTTGAGGCTGGCCTTGAGCAGGATGTAGGCGACCTGGAAACGGAAGATCTTGATGCCGCCCGCGGTCGAGCCGGAACAGCCGCCGACGAAGCCCAGGTAGAAGAACAGCATCAGCGAAAAGTTGCCCCACAGGCTGTAGTCACCCAGGGCGAAACCGGTGGTGGTGACGACCGAGGTCACGTTCAGCGCCACGTGGCGCAGCGCGTCCAGCCAGTGCAGGTTGGTGCTGTACCAGTACCAGGTTCCCAGAACCAGCCAGGTGACCAGCAGCATGCCCAGCAAGCCCTGCACCTGCTGGTCGCGGAGCAGCGCCCTGCGGTTGCCGCGCAGGGTGGCCACGTACAGGGTGAACGGCAGGCTGCCCATGATCATTACCACCACTGCCACCCAGTGCACGGCGGGAATGTCCCATTTCGCCAGGGACTGGTCGGAGGTGGAAAAACCACCGGTGGAAATCGCCGACATGGCGTGGTTGATGGCATCGAACGGGCTCATGCCGGCCCACCAGAAAGCCAGCGCGCCAAGGATCGAGAAGCCGACGTATACCCCCACGATCGACTTGGCGACCATGTGCGAGCGCGGCATGACCTTTTCGGAGCGGTCGGAAGACTCGGTCTGGAACAGGCGCATGCCACCAATGCGCAGCAGCGGCAGGATGGCCACCGCCATGGCGATGAAGCCGATACCGCCCAGCCAGTGCAGCATCGAGCGCCACATCAGGATGCCTGGCGACATGCTGTCGAGCCCGCTGAGCACGGTGGCGCCGGTGGCGGTGATGCCCGACATGCTTTCGAAGAAGGCGTCGGTGTAGCTGATGTGCTGGGTCAGCAGGAAGGGCAGGGCGGCGAACACGCAGACCACCAGCCAGCTGCAGACCGTCAGCAGGTACATGTCGCGTGGCCGCAGGTGCACATGCTCGGGCCGCCCTTGCAGCACCATGGCCAGCCCGGCAATGAAGGTGATCAGGCTGGACCACAGGAACGACGGCATGTCGCCGGTGCGTTCGAATATCACCAAGGTCGCCATGGGCACGGCCATGCCCACAGCCAGGGTGATCAGGAAGATGCCGATGATGAAACCAATGATCCTTAAGGTCGGCAACGCCATGTGATCTGCTCTGACTCGAAACGGAAGGGCGCCATTCTACCTATGGGCCGGGCCGCTGCAAGCCAGGCGCGGCACGCTGCACGAAAAGCCGGCGTGCTGCAGCTTGCAGCTTGCAGCTTAGGGCGTGCAGCTTGAGAATGGCCGCACATTCCACTGCCAGGAGGGTAGCCGATGGAGGCTCTCGACGCATTGCTCAACCGTGTTTCCGTGCCACGCCTGACCGACCCTGCCCCCAATGCCGCCCAGCGCGAGGCGCTGTTCCAGGCTGCCCTGCGGGCGCCGGACCACGGCCAACTGCGGCCTTGGCGGTTCCTGACCATCGAAGGGCAGGGCCGCGAGAAGCTGGGCGAGCTGTTCGCCGAAGCGGTGCAGCACAAGGGTGAAGCCACCCAGGCTGCGCTGGACAAAGCCCGCGCCATGCCGCTGCGCGCACCGTTGCTGATCGTGGTGGTGGCCAGCTTGCAGGACCACTTCAAGGTGCCCAAGTCCGAGCAGCGCCTGGCGGCGGGCTGTGCGGCACATGGCATCCTGATCGCTGCCCATGCGCAGGGCATCGGCGCCGTATGGCGCACCGGGGACATGGCCTTCGACGCGCATGTGCACAAGGGGCTGGGGCTGGCGGAGAACGAGGAACTGATCGGCTACCTGTACGTCGGCACGCCAATGACCGAGCCACGGACCGCGCCGGTGCTGGCCACCGCTGATTTCGTCACGGGCTGGGGCGAGTGACGCGGGCGCGAGCAAGGGCTGCGCTGCAGCCCTGAACGTACACGGCCTTGGCAGCCTTACGCTGAAGCGGCTTGCAAGGGCAGTTCAAGCCGGGCGACAAAGCCGCCCTGCGGGTGGTTGTGCAGTACCAGACTGCCGCCATGCCGCTCCGCCGCCTTGCGCGCAATCGCCAACCCCAGGCCGTGCCCTGGGGCCTCCTGCCCCGGTGCGCGGAAGAACGGTTCACCCAGCTGGGCGAGGTACTCCGGGGCTGCACCCTGGCCATGGTCGCGCACACAGATCACCACCCGCGCCTGATCGCGCACGGCACTGACTTCGATGGGCTGGCCTGCCGGGTTGAAGCGCAGGGCGTTGCGCAGCAGGTTGTCCACGGCCCGCTCGATCAGTGTCGGCCAACCTTGCAAGACCAGCCCCGGTTGCGCCTCCAGGCGCACGTCCTGGTCGGGCGCGCCGAGCAGGGCGTCCTTGCGCACACTGCCCAGCAAGGCATTGAGGTCTACCGCTTCGGCGTGGGCCTGTTCGGCATCCACGCGGGCCAGGGTGAGTATTTCGCTGATCAGGTCTTCCAGCCGGTCACACTCGCGGGTCAGGCGCGGCCACAGGGCCTGGCGCTGTTCGGGCTCGGCGCGTTCGGCCAAGGCCAGGGCAATGCGCAGCCTGGCCAACGGTGAGCGCAGTTCGTGGGACACGTCGCGCAGCAATTGGCGCTGGCTGGCGAGGGTGCTTTGCAGGCGCGCGCCCATTTTGTTGAAGTCATTGGCCAGCACGCCGAATTCGTCACGCCGGGCTGCCAGGCGCGCCAGGCTGTTCTGCTGATAGGTGCTCTGGCCCAGGTCGTGCACAGCGCTGCGCAGGCGGCTCAACGGGCGCGTGATGGACAGCGTGACCAGCAGGCTGAACAGGGTCAACACCACCAGGGCGATGCCCAGTGCGCTGAGTGGCCACATCAGGCTGTCCCGGTGCCACTCATCCAGCGCCGGGTGGGGGATGCGGTAGATCAGCAGGTAGGTCTGGCCGGTGTCGGGGCTGGTGTATTCCTCGGTCAGCCGGCGCCATGGCAGGCGGCGCTGGTCGTTGTGCTGGCGTGCCTCGAAGGCTGCTGCCCGGCGCGGGAACGTGCCGGGCACCACCGCGTCACCACTGTCATCGAGCACCTGCACGTCGATCTTGTAGCGGTCCTTGCGCTGTTCCAGGAACTGCTGCGCTGCAGTCACGCCCTCCTGCTCGTAGTGCCTGGCCCACTGGCTGGCCAGCGTGTTCAGGCCGGGGTGGCGGCTGAGGATCCAGGCGTCCTGGTTGAGCATGTGCCCAAGCAAGATCGACAGGCCTGCAACCAGGGTGATGGCCAACCAGAAGCTGGCCAGGATGCGCCAGAACAGTGAACGCAAGAGCACCTCCTAAAACCGAAAAAGCCCGGCTCGCGCTGGGGCGAGCCGGGCATCAGGCTGACAGCTTACTGGGCCTTTTTGGCTTTTTCAGCTTTCCAGGCCTGGAACTCCTGCCACTCGGCTTTCTTGGCAGCGCGTTCCTTTTGCAGTTCGTCGAACTTCTTCTGCTGGTCTGGCTTGAGCAGGTTGCGCACGGCGGTGTCGGTCTTGGCGCGGCTGGCTTGCAGTTCGTCCTTCATGGCTTTCTGGTCGGCAGCCGGCAGTTTGGCCAGGTAACGCTCGGTAATGTCGCGGCGCTGCTGCATTTGCTCGCCCATCAGCTTGCCGATCTGCTGGCGCTGGTCACGGCTCAGGTCCAGTTGCTGGAAGGCCGCTTCACCGCGGTGATGCGGGCCGTCGTGACGTGGGCCACCGTCAGGCATGGCCATGGCTACGGTTGGCAGGGCGGCGGCGAACATCAGGGCGATAAGGGTCTTGCGCATGGTGTCTCTCCTTTCATAGGCCGGTGGTTACCGGATGAGCACAGTCTAGGGAGATCACCGTCAAGCGCAGTCAGTGGATGGTAAAGGCTGGGTAAAGAACAGCTGGTAGCTGCAAGCTACAAGCTACAAGCTACAAGCTACAAGCTACAAGCTTAAAGCTACAAGTGAAGCGGATCGCGATTCTGCTCTTTCTTGCAGCTTGCAGCTTGCAGCTTGCAGCTCGCAGCTCGCAGCAGCTCACAGGCAGTAGTAATAGCCGCGGCTGCGCAGGGCGACGATGCGTGGCCGGCCATCGGCATGCGGGCCGATCTTCTTGCGCAGGTTGCTGACGTGCATGTCCAGGCTGCGGTCGTAGAGGGTGAGCTTGCGGCCCAGGCCGATCTGCGCCAGTTCCTGTTTGTCCAGCGGCTCGCCAGGCTGGCGCAGCAGCGCTTCAAGTATGCGGCTTTCGGACAAGGTCAAGGTCATTTCCCGGCCATCGATGCTGGCCACGCCGCGGGCTGGGCTATAGACCAGGTCGCCCAGCTCCAGCTGGCTGGTGGCGGCAACGGGGTGGCTGCGGCGCAGTACTGCACGCAGGCGCGCGGTAAGCTCGCGTGGGTCGCACGGTTTGGCCAGGTAATCGTCGGCACCCAGTTCCAGGCCAAGAATACGGTCAAGCGGCTCGCCACGGGCCGACAGCATCAGCACCGGCAGTTCGGCGTGCTCGCTGCGCAGTTGTTTGAGCAACTCCAGGCCGCTGCCGTCGGGCAACATGACATCCAGCACCACGGCCGCAGGTGCATGCTCGGCCAAGGCCTGGCGTGCACTCTGCCCGTCGTGGCAGGCACGTACGGAAAACCCTTCCTGGGTCAGCCAGCTGCACAGCAGCTCGCACAGTTCCTGGTCATCATCAATCAGTAACAGCTCGCTCATGACTCACTCGATTCCACCATTGACGGCGGCTCTGCGGCCCGCCAGTGGCAAAGATACCGCAGACTGATGGCTTGCGTATAACGGCAGCTATCGCCTGGCCACTTCGCGGGCATGGAGCGGTGAGGTCAAGGCAGCACTTGCTTGAACGGCTTGACCACGACCTTGTCGTACACGCCTGCGGCAATGTACGGGTCGGCATCGGCCCAGGCCTGGGCTTCGGCCAGCGAGGCAAACTCGGCGACGATCAGGCTGCCGCTGAAGCCGGCTTCGCCCGGGTCGTTGCTGTCGATGGCCGGGTGTGGGCCGGCCAGCACCACGCGGCCTTCGGCCTTGAGCTGCTGCAGGCGTTCGATGTGCGCCGGGCGGGCAGCCAGGCGCTTTTCCAGGGAGTTCGCGACGTCGCTGGCAATGATGGCGTAGAGCATGTCAATCCTTGGGTTTGGAGGTAGAAGGGTCGTCGTGCAGGTGGCGCGACAGGTACACGCCTTGCGCCACCAGGAAGATCACGGTCATGCCCAGGCTGCCGAACACCTTGAAGTCCACCCAGAAGTCCTGGAAGGTGAAGGCGACGAACAGGTTGGCCGCACCACAGAACAGGAAGAACGCGATCCAGGCCAGGTTCAAGCGCGTCCAGATGGCATCCGGGAGGGTGAGGGCGTGGCCCATGATGCGTTTGATCAGCACCCGGTCACCGATGAAGTGGCTGCCGGCAAAGCCCAGGGCGAACAGCCAGTTGACCACCGGCGCCTTCCACTTGAGGAAGGTTTCGCTGTGGAAGGTCAGGGTCAGGCCGCCGAACACCAGGCAGGCCACCAGGGTCAGCCACTGGCCCTTTTCCAGCTTGCGCTGGCGCAGGAACAGCGCGCCGTACACCACCAGCGAGCTGACGATCAGCATGGCCGTGGCGCTGTAGATACCGCCGAATTCGAAGCTGTGGCCAGCGACTTCAAGCGGGCGTGGGTCCAGCTTGTACACGATGAAGAACAGCAACAGCGGGATGAAATCGATGAATTGTTTCACAATGGCAGCCAGAATCGGGATGTGACGGCATAATAACAAACATCGATTCCAGCGAAAGCGCTCCTCCATGAATGTTGATCTGCACTGTCACAGCACGGCCTCCGACGGCGCCCTGTCGCCCACGGCGCTGGTCGCCCGGGCCCATGAGCACGGGGTGCAAACGCTGGCCCTGACCGACCATGACACCCTCGAAGGCCTGCCCGAAGCGCGCCTGGCCTGCGTTGAGCGGGGCATGCGCTGGGTCAGCGGGGTCGAGCTTTCGTGCACCTGGGGGGGCGCCACCATTCACGTGCTGGGCTACGACTTCCCGCTCGATGCGCCGCCATTGCTGGCGGCGATCGAAGCGTTGCACCGCGGCCGCTGGCTGCGCGCCGAAGAAATCGACAAGCGGTTGGCCGCCAAGGGCATGCCAGGCACCCTCGACGGCGCCCGCGCCGTGCAGCACGAGCTGGGCGACAGCGGCAACGCACCGGCGCGCCCGCACTTTGCCGAATACCTGGTGCGTGCCGGGCACGTCAAGGACCGCGGCGAGGCGTTTCGCAAGTGGCTGGGGGCGGGCAAGCTGGGCGACGTCAAGCAGCATTGGCCCACCCTTGATGAAACCGTTGCCACGCTGCGCCAGTCCAAAGCCTGGGTGAGCCTGGCCCATCCCATGCACTACGACCTGACCCGCAGCAAGCGCAGGCGGCTGATTGCCGACTATATTCAGGCAGGTGGGCAGGCGCTTGAAGTGGTCAACGGGATGATGCCTGCCGAGCAGGTGGGCACCCTGTCCATCCTTACCCGTGAGTTCGGCCTGCTGGCAAGCGCTGGCAGTGACTTCCACGGCCCCGGCACCTGGGGCGAGATCGGTGCCTACCGGCCTTTGCCCGAGGACCTGCCGCCTTTGTGGCGCCGATTCAGCCATGAACAGCCTATTACGGTATGAACAGGACGACTACGTGAGCCAATTTTTCCAGATTCATCCGGAGAACCCCCAGCCGCGGCTGATCCGCCAGGCGGTAGAGATCATCCGCAAGGGGGGCGTGGTGGTGTACCCCACCGATTCGGCCTATGCGTTGGGTTGCCAGATCGGCGACAAGGCGGCGATTGAGCGCGTCCGGCGCCTGCGTGGCCTGGACAAGACCCACAACTTCACCCTGATGTGCTGCGACATGTCGCAGCTGGGGTTGTATGCCAAGGTCGATACCGGCACCTTCCGCCTGCTCAAGGCGCACGTGCCTGGGCCGTACACCTTCATCCTCAACGGCACCCGCGAAGTGCCCCGCCTGCTGCTGCACGAAAAACGCCGCACCATCGGCCTGCGGGTACCAGACCATGCCATTACCCTGGCGTTGCTGGCTGAGCTGGGCGAGCCGCTGATGAGCGTGAGCCTGATCCTGCCTGGCGATAACGAGCCGATGACCGACCCTTACGAAATTCGTGCGCGCCTGGAGCACCATGTCGACCTGGTGATCGATGGCGGCTACGGTGACCTCAAGGCGTCGACCATCATCGACCTTTCCGGCGACGAACCTGAGCTGATTCGAGAAGGCTGCGGCGACCCTGCGCCGTTCATGGCCAGCGCGTGAGCCAGCTGCAAGCGCCCGAGGCGCCGGCCACGCAGGTCGACGAGCCGCGGCAGTTGCAACTGGCCTTGGTCTACGGCGAAGCCCTGACCGAGATGCCGCTGGACCTGTACATCCCGCCAGACGCCCTGGAAGTCATCCTGGAAGCCTTCGAAGGGCCGCTGGACCTGTTGCTGTACCTGATCCGCAAGCAGAACATCGACATCCTCGACATCCCCGTGGCTGAAATCACCCGCCAGTACATGGGCTATGTGGAGCTGATGAAAAGCGTGCGCCTGGAACTGGCCGCCGAATACCTGGTAATGGCGGCCATGCTTGCCGAGATCAAGTCGCGCATGCTGCTGCCGCGCTCGGCCGAGGCCGAGGAAGAGGAGGGTGACCCGCGCGCCGAGTTGATCCGCCGGCTGCAAGAGTACGAGCGTTTCAAGGCCGCAGCCGAAGGTATCGACGCGTTGCCACGGGTTGGCCGTGAGGTGCGGGTGCCGCGCCTGGAGGCACCGCAGGCCAAGGTGCGCAAGCTGTTGCCGCAGGTCAGCCTGGAAGAGCTGCTGGTGTCCATGGCCGAGGTGATGCGGCGCAACGACCTGTTCGAGAGCCACCAGATCAGCCGTGAAACGCTGTCCACCCGCGAGCGCATGAGCCAGGTGCTGGAGCGCCTCAAGGGCGGTGCTTTCGTGCCGTTCGTCGAGCTGTTCGGGCACGACGAGGGCAAGCTGGGGGTAGTGGTCACCTTCATGGCGATTCTCGAACTGGTCAAGGAAGCGCTGATCGAACTGGTGCAGAATGAACCCTTCGCCGCCATCCACGTGCGGCTTCGCCCGGCGCTTGTTGAAGAACCCGATGAACCTGAATGAACCCCGCGACCTGGCGTCGCTGATCGAAGCCTTCCTGCTGGCGTCGGGCAAACCGCAATCACTGGAGCGTCTGTTCGAGTTGTTCGAGGAAGCCGAGCGCCCCGAGCCCAAGGTTTTCAGGCAGGCGCTGGAGGTGCTGGGCAAATCGTGCAACGGCCGCGCTTTCGAGCTCAAGGAGGTGGCCAGCGGCTACCGCCTGCAAATTCGCGAAGCCTACGCCCCTTGGGTCGGCCGCTTGTGGGAAGAGCGCCCGCAGCGCTATTCGCGTGCCTTGCTGGAAACCCTGGCGTTGATCGCCTATCGCCAGCCGATCACCCGTGGCGAGATCGAGGATGTGCGCGGGGTGGCGGTGAACAGCAATATCATCAAGACCCTGATGGAGCGCGAGTGGATACGCGTGGTGGGCTACCGCGAGGTGCCCGGCCGGCCGGCGATGTTCGCCACCACCAAGGCGTTCCTGGACCACTTCAACCTCAAGAGCCTGGAGCAGTTGCCAGCGTTGGCCGAGTTGCGCGAGCTGCAGCCTGAGCCGCTGCTCGACCCGGATGATGCACCGGTACCGGCCCACCTGCAGGCCCTGGCCGATGCCAGCCTGGGCGAGCAGGAAGCGGTTGACGAGCCGAAGGAGGAAACCAGCTTCCGCAGCTTGCTGGTGGAGCTGGATGCCATGGAAGAAGGGCTGAAGACCGACTTTGACGATTTGCGTGGGCAAGCACCTGAGGCCGCGGTGGAAGAAGAGGGCAAGCTGCAGCCCTGATCGTGCGGTTGCCTGTAGCGGCCCTGCGCGGCAAGCACCTCACCGTTAGGCAGAAACCTCTCGCTGCCCCCGCAAAACCTTCTAACCTGCAGTGCGTTCCCCCGCCGAACCGCGTATGATGCGCGGCCTTTTGGCGCATTCGTCGCCAGAAACCCTTTGTCATTCCTACACCGGGAGGTGCCCAGATGAGTGAGCAAGACCTGCAAGACACCGCAATTACCCCGCCGTCCGGCGAAAAACTGCAGAAAGTGCTGGCCCGCATCGGCGTGGGCTCGCGCCGTGACGTCGAGGCCTGGATCAGCCAGGGCCGGATCAAGGTCAACGGCGTCGCGGCTACCCTCGGCCAACGCGTCGACCTGCACGATGCCATTGCCGTTGACGGCAAGCTGATCAAGCGCGAGGAGGCTGCCGAGGCCACCCGCCGGGTGATCATGTACAACAAACCCGATGGCGAGATCTGCACCCGTGACGACCCGGAAGGCCGCCCGACCGTGTTCGATCGCCTGCCGCGGCCAAAAGAAGGCCGTTGGATCAACATTGGCCGACTCGACATCAACACCACCGGCCTGCTGCTGTTCACCACCGACGGTGAACTGGCCAACCGCCTGATGCACCCGTCCTACGAGATGGACCGCGAGTACGCGGTGCGTGTGCGTGGTGAAGTCGATGACGAGATGATCGAGCGCCTGAAGGCCGGTGTAATGCTCGAAGACGGCCCGGCCAAGTTCACCGACATCCAGAAGGCACCCGGTGGCGAAGGTTTCAACCACTGGTACCACTGCGTGGTGATGGAAGGCCGTAACCGCGAGGTGCGTCGCCTGTGGGAATCCCAGGGCATGGTGGTCAGCCGCCTGAAGCGCGTGCGCTTCGGCCCGGTGTTCCTCAACTCCGACCTGCCGATGGGCCGCTGGCGGGAAATGTCCCAGGGCGAAATCGACATCCTGGCCGCTGAAGTCGGCTTGCAGCCGGTTGCGCTGCCTGCCTTGAACCTCAAGGCCAAGGACAAGATGGAGCGACTGCAGCGCAAATCGTCCCGCCCGCTGGGCCGTGGCGAGCGCGTGCGCAACCTGCGCCCGGCCCACGAAGGTGCTGCCGCTGGCGAGCGCCCGGCACGCCAGCCGCGTGAAGAAGCGCCACGCAAAGGCAACCGCGGCAGCGCCGTGGCCGAGCGCCCAAGCGAAATGCGCAAGCGCCCAGCCAAGCCTGAAGGTGACAAGCCTGCCGGCCGTGGCCGTGGCAAGCCGCGTGGCTGATTGGCCCAATTAAGTAATTTGGGGCCGCTTTGCGGCCCCAAGACACTGAAGCAAAAGAATTTTTCGGACGACTGGCAAGTCCGCGAACCACCCCGTAAAGAAATGTGTACAAAATCAGCCGATTTCCGTTCGTGTTTCGGAATACGCCCCGGCCTGTCAAAAAAACTTGCCGCTGCCAACGATGCAAGCCCCCCGCGCCAATCCCCACCACCCTTGCCCAAACCCCCTTGCCCACGGTGTTATAGCCGCTATTGCCGTGTGCAACAGCCGGTTCACAGCGCCTGGCTGACAAAACAACAAATGGAGGCGCCATGTACGCCGATCACTCCGCCTTTGAAGGCCTATACCACAGGATCGCTGCGTTTTTTCCCGAGGAAAGGATGCAACGCGTTGACGCCTGCGCGTTTGCAGGGGTATACAGTGCGCCGCGTTTTACCTGTGACCCCCTTGCGTACCGCGCACTCTTGATCACGCCTGGTTGACCCGCCCCGGCGGCACCTGAGGTCGAGAAACCCAAGGTAACCACCTTGCCCATTCCGCTGCGCCACGAGCGCGGTGGGTCCGATTCCGTCACAGATAAAAACAATGCAGGTGACTTCGTTCATGAGTGGACAAAACATGCATTCAGGCGAGCTCAAGCGGGGCCTGAAGAACCGTCACATCCAGTTGATCGCCCTTGGCGGCGCAATTGGTACCGGCCTGTTCCTCGGCTCGGCAGGCGTGATGAAATCCGCCGGCCCGTCGATGATCCTCGGTTACGCCATCTGCGGCTTCATCGCCTTCATGATCATGCGCCAGCTTGGCGAGATGATCGTCGAGGAGCCGGTGGCCGGCTCATTCAGCCATTTTGCCCACACCTACTGGGGCGGCTTCGCCGGTTTCCTGTCTGGCTGGAACTGCTGGGTGCTGTACATCCTGGTGGGCATGTCGGAGCTGTCGGCGGTTGGCAAGTATGTCCATTACTGGTGGCCGGAAATCCCGACCTGGGTTACCGCAGCCGCCTTCTTCGTGCTGATCAACGCCATCAACCTGATGAACGTGAAGTTCTTCGGTGAAGCCGAATTCTGGTTCGCCATCATCAAGGTGGTCGCCATCGTCAGCATGATCGGCCTGGGTGCCTACCTGCTGACCAGCGGCAGCGGCGGCCCGGAGGCCACCGTCGCCAACCTGTGGTCGCACGGCGGGTTCTTCCCCAATGGCGTCAGCGGCCTGGTGATGGCCCTGGCCTTCATCATGTTCTCTTTCGGTGGCCTGGAAATGCTCGGGTTCACCGCTGCCGAGGCCGACAAGCCGAAGACCGTGATCCCCAAGGCGATCAACCAGGTCATCTACCGTATCCTGATCTTCTACGTGGGTGCGTTGGTGGTGCTGCTGTCGCTGACCCCGTGGGACAACCTGGTGGCCAGCATCGACGCCTCGGGCGGCAGTTATGGCAGCAGCCCATTCGTGCAGGTGTTCTCGCTGCTGGGCAGTGACGTGGCCGCCAACCTGCTGAATTTCGTGGTGCTGACGGCCGCGCTGTCGGTGTACAACAGCGGCACCTACTGCAATGCCCGCATGCTGCTGGGCATGGCGGAGCAGGGCGATGCCCCGGCAGCGCTGGCCAAGGTCGACAAACGCGGCGTGCCGGTGCGCTCGATTCTGGTGTCGGCAGCGGTGACCTTCGTGGCCGTGCTGCTCAACTACCTGATGCCGCAAAATGCCCTGGAACTGCTGATGTCGCTGGTGGTGGCTACCCTGGTGATCAACTGGGCGATGATCAGTTATTCGCACCTGAAATTCCGCCAGCACCTTGACCGCACCGGCCAGAAGCCGCTGTTCAAGGCGCTGTGGTACCCCTATGGCAACTATGTAGTGCTGGCCTTCGTGGTCCTGATTCTCGGCATCATGCTGATGATTCCAGGCATTCAGGTGTCGGTGTACGCGATCCCGATCTGGCTGTTTGCGATGTTCGTGGTGTACATGGTCAAGCCACGTCGGCGGCTGAATACCGGTGGGGTTGCTGGAACCGTAGCCAAGTAAGGGTCTGCAGGAAATAGGGGAACCCGAAGCCGGGGGACTGGCTTCGGGTTTTTTATTGCCTGTTTGGGCTCTATCGCCGGCAAGCCAGCTCCCAGAGGGATCGCATCAGGGCTGATAGGTGTTTGCCACAAGGTATGCAGCGCCTGTTAGAGCGAGCGCCGCCCGCGCGGCGCATCGCGAGCTGCGCTCGCTCCTACGTTTGTTTCGGGCCAATTATTCCTGTGGGATTCGCGCGCGAACGCCTTGGTGC
>NZ_CAMZMX010000053.1:0-33835 GCF_947311875.1 Pseudomonas sp. PARCl1 | reverse complement strand
GCACCAAGGCGTTCGCGCGCGAATCCCACAGGAATAATTGGCCCGAAACAAACGTAGGAGCGAGCGCAGCTCGCGATGCGCCGCGCGGGCGGCGCTCGCTCTAACAGGCGCTGCATACCTTGTGGCAAACACCTGTCAGCCCTGATGCGATCCCCGTGGGAGCTGGCTTGCCAGCGATGAGCACAACACAAGCACTGAAGGTTCAGCCCCCAAAAACCGACAGGTTCAACGGCCTCACTGCCCCCATCCAGATCGCATGGTCCCGATGGTCTGCCAGTTCATCACCGGTCAGCGGGTGCATGAACACCACCAAACCCTGGCGATGCAGTGCCAACCAAGGCAATACCACCCCCACCACTTCCGGACCGAAAGCCAGCTGGCAGCTCCAGTCCGGGTGCGGGCCCACCGGTTTCTGGTGCATGCGCCCCATGCTCACGGGAAACAGCCGCGCCGCTTCCTCACACAGCGCCCGAGCCTGCTCCAGGGTCGCTGCATCATAGTAAATGTGGGCGTGGTAACCCTTGATCCTCTGCACGATACCTCCTGGGCCCAAAGCCCGCGTGACTCTGCGCCGAACTCACCCTTACCGGCTTCGCTCGTGCTCCAACCAACCTACGAACCGTTCGATCAAAGCGCCCCGGCGTTTGCGCGGCGGCAACACCGCATAATAACCGCGTTCCGAGCGCAGGCTGCCCTCCAGTGGCCGGCAGAGCAAACCCTGCTCGACCAGCCCATCCACCAGGTGCCCCCAGCCAATCGCCACCCCTTGCCCGGCAATCGCCGCCTGTATCAGCAGCGTGTAGTTATCGAACCGCAGTTGCCCGGCTGGCGGTGGGCTGGCCACGCCAAACCCGCGAAACACACCCGCCCAGTCAAACCAGCGGCTGGCCTGCTCACCTTTGAGGTGCAACAACGGCAAGCGCTGCAAAGCCACGGCTGACATGGGTTTGCCATGAATCAGGCGGGGGCTGCACACTGGGAAAACCTCCTCATCGAACAACCAGCGGCTTTCGCCCTGATGAAAGCGCCCATCACCAAACAGTACGGCCACATCGATGTCCGGGCGCAACATGCCCTGGCTGCGCTCACCGGTCACCAGGCTGACATCCACGTGTGGATAAGCCTCGTGAAAGCGCTGCAGGCGCGGCATCAGCCAGAACGCCGCGAACGCGAAGTCGGTGGCCACCTGCAGCACTTCACGCTGGCCGCGCCCACTGACCTGGGCAATACCTTCGTCCATGGCCTGCAACCCTTGGTGCACATGCTCGAACAACAGCTGGCCGGCCTCGGTGAGTTCGATCCCGCGGTACACCCGATCGAACAGGCGTGTGCCCAACTGCGCCTCCAGCCGTTTTACCTGCTGGCTTACCGCAGGCTGGGTGGTGCCCAGCGCCAGGGCCGCCGCAGTGAAGCCACGCAAACGGGCCGCGGCCTCGAACACCCGCAACGTATCCAGCGACAGTTCGGCAAAGCGCTCAAACATAAGCTTGGCTAATCCCAGTCATTGCCCGCAATGGGCTTTACCCATGTTATCCACAGTCGCATCTTGATAGGCAAGCGGTTCGCATAACCTTCAACGATGGAAGCCAGCATGACACGCCCGAATATCCTGTTCATCATGGCCGACCAAATGGCCGCACCCCTGCTGCCCATTTATGGGCCTTCACCCATTCAGATGCCGCACCTCAGCCGCCTGGCCGAGCAGGCCGTGGTGTTCGATTCAGCCTACTGCAACAGCCCGCTATGCGCGCCGTCGCGCTTCACCCTGGTCAGCGGCCAGCTCCCAAGCCGCATCGGTGCCTACGACAATGCTGCCGATTTCCCCGCCGACGTGCCGACCTACGCCCACTACCTGCGCCGCCTGGGCTACCGCACGGCGCTGTCGGGCAAGATGCATTTCTGCGGCCCGGACCAGCTGCATGGTTACGAGGAACGCCTGACCAGCGACATCTACCCGGCCGATTATGGCTGGGCAGTGAACTGGGATGAGCCGGATGTGCGTCCAAGCTGGTACCACAACATGTCCTCGGTACTGCAGGCAGGCCCCTGCGTGCGTACCAACCAGCTGGATTTCGACGAGGAGGTGGTGTTCAAGGCGCGCCAGTACCTCTACGACCACGTGCGCGAGAATGACGGCCGGCCGTTTTGCCTGACCGTGTCGATGACCCACCCCCACGATCCGTACACCATTCCCAAGCACTACTGGGATCGCTACGAGGGTGTGGATATCCCCATGCCCGGCACCGAATTCAGCCAGGCAGAACTGGACCCGCATTCGCAGCGCCTGCTCAAGGTCTATGACCTGTGGAACAAACCCCTACCGGTGGACAAGATCCGCGATGCACGCCGGGCCTATTTCGGCGCCTGCAGCTACATCGACGACAACATCGGCAAGCTGTTGCAGACCTTGCAAGAGTGCGACCTGGCCGACGACACCCTGATCGTGTTCTCCGGCGACCACGGCGACATGCTCGGCGAGCGTGGCCTTTGGTACAAGATGCACTGGTTCGAAATGTCGGCGCGGGTGCCACTGTTGGTTCATGCACCGCAGCGCTTTGCCGCCAGCCGTGTCAGCGCCTCGGTATCGACCTGTGACCTGTTACCGACCCTGGTCGAATTGGCGGGCGGAGCTGTGGATAACACCCTGCATCTGGATGGCCGCTCACTGCTTGGCCACCTGCAAGGGCAGGGCGGCCACGACGAAGTGATCGGCGAATACATGGCCGAAGGCACTGTCGGGCCGCTGATGATGATCCGCCGCGGGCCTTACAAATTCGTGTACGGCGAAGACGACCCTTGCCTACTCTATGATCTTGACCGCGACCCGCACGAGCGGGAGAACCTCGCCAGCAGCCCGGACCACCAGGCGCTGCTGCAGGCGTTCGTCGAGGAAGCCCGACAGCGTTGGGACATGCCCAGCTTGCGCCAGCAGGTACTGGCCAGCCAGCGCCGTCGCCGCCTGGTGGCCGAAGCGCTGGCTACCGGCAAGCTGCACAGCTGGGACCATCAACCATGGGTAGATGCCAGCCAACAGTACATGCGTAACCACATTGATCTCGACGACCTCGAGCGCAAGGCACGTTACCCACAGCCCGCCCCCCTGGATTGAGAAGAGGCCGCCATGCACACGTTTTCCGCCGCCGTACTCACCCTGGCCTTGGGCCTGGGTATCACCCCGGCCCACGCCGCCGACGACGATGCACAATGCAGCACGGTAAAAATGGCCGACCCTGGCTGGAGCGACATAGCCACGACCAACGCCGTGGCCCGGCTGCTACTGGAAAGTCTGGGCTACCAGGTGAAGATCGACAGCCTGGCGGTGCCGATCATCTACGGCGGCCTGAAAGACGGCCGTGTGGATGCCTTCCTTGGCAACTGGATGCCGGCGCAACAGGGCTTTCATGACAAGTTCGTCGCCAACGGGGATGTGCAGCAGTTGTCGCGCAACCTGGAAGGCACCGAGTTCACCTTGGCCGTGCCGGACTACGTCTGGAATGCCGGGGTCAAGGATTTCGCCGACCTGCACAAGCACGCCGACCAGTTCGACAAGAAGCTGTACGGCATCGGTTCCGGCGCACCGGCCAACCTGTTGCTCAAACAAATCATCGACAACAATGAGTTCGACCTTGGCCAGTGGAAACTGGTCGAATCCAGCGAGCAGGCGATGTTGACGCAGGTCGACCGCGCCGTGAAGAAGCAGCAATTCATCACTTTCCTAGGCTGGACGCCACATCCGATGAATGTGAAGCTGAAGATGCACTACCTCACGGGCGGGGAAAAATGGTTCGGTAGCAAAGGCCAGGTGTACACCCTGACGCGCAAGGGTTATCCACAAGCCTGCCCGAATGCGGCGAAGCTGCTAGGCAACCTGAAGTTCACACTGGACATGGAAAACAGCATCATGGCTCAGGTTGTGGACAAGAAGATCAGCTTCGACGACGCGGCCAGGGCCTGGGTCAAGACGCACCCCGAGTTACTGGAAGGGTGGTTGGCCGGGGTCACCACCAAAGCCGATGGCGATGCCTTGGAGGCCGTCAAAGCCAAACTATGAACTCACCAGCAATGCACCTGACCTGTGGGAGCGGGCATGCCCGCTCCCACAGGTCAGGTGCATTTAATCAAGGATTGTGGATAACCCATGCATCGTATCATCCACCTGCTGCCATTCCTCGCCTGGCTCCCGCGCCAATCGGTCCGCAGCCTGCGCCAGGACCTGCTGGTGGGCCTGGGCGGTGCCATCCTCGCGCTGCCGCAGTCCATCGCCTATGCCCTGATCGCCGGCCTGCCTGCCGAATACGGCCTGTACGCCGCCATCGTGCCGGTATTGATCGCCTGCCTGTGGGGTTCGTCCTGGCACCTGATCTGCGGCCCGACCGCGGCCATCTCCATCGTGCTCTACGCCAGCATCAGCCCATTGGCCGTGGCTGGGAGTTCGGACTACATCACGCTGGTGCTGCTGCTCACCTTCCTCGGCGGGGTCTTTCAACTGCTGCTGGGGCTGCTGCGCTTCGGTGCGCTGGTCAATTTCGTCTCGCATTCCGTAGTGCTCGGCTTCACCCTTGGCGCCGCGGTCGTCATTGCCCTGGGGCAATTGCCCAACCTGCTGGGCATGGACCTGCCCAGCCAGGCCACGGCGCTGAAAACCGTACAGGACCTGGCCAGCCATGCCGGCGAAATCAATGTGCCATCCTTGCTGTTGGGCCTGGCCACCGTGGTTATCGGTGTGGCGCTCAAACTCTGGCGCCCGCGCTGGCCCAGCCTGTTGATAAGCCTGATCGCGGTGAGCCTGGTGGCCTGGCTGCTGCCGGGCTGGTTTGGCCATGTGCCGAGGGTCGCGGCATTCACCGGCCAGCTTCCACCCTTGAGCCCGCTGCCCTTGCTGGACGTGGAGCTGATTCTGCGCCTGCTGCCCAGTGCCGTGGCGGTAGGTATGCTGGGGTTGGTCACCAGCCTGTCGATTGCCCGGTCGTTGTCGGCACGCTCGGAACAGCTGATCGACCCTGATCAGGAAATTCGCGCCCAGGGCGTGTCGAACATCGTTGGCGCGTTCTTCTCGGGTTACCTGTCTGCTGGCTCCTTCACCCGTTCGGGCCTGAGCTACGAAGCAGGTGCCCGCTCCCCCATGGCCGGGGTGTTTTCGGCGCTATGGGTGGCGCTGTTCGCCATCACCGGTGCTGGCTTGATCGCACAGTTGCCGATCCCCGCCATGGCCGGCAGCATTCTGTTGATCTGCTGGGGGCTGGTGGACCGCCAAGCCATCCGCGCGCTGTTTCGGGTCAGCCGTTCGGAGTTCTTGGTAATGGCGCTGACGGCGGCGGCAACCTTGCTGCTGGAGTTGCAGACGGCGATCTATGCCGGGGTGCTGGCGTCGCTGTTCTTCTACCTCAAACGCACATCACGGCCACGGGTGCAGCAAAGCCGCGAAGGTGAAGCGGATGTGCTGCGGGTAGGTGGCTCGATCTTCTTTGGCGCGGCGCACTACCTGCAAGTACGTTTGCAGCTGTGCCAAGGCCCGCATGTGGTGATCGATGCGCGGCAGGTGAATTTCATCGACTACTCGGGTGTAGACATGTTGCACCGCGAGGCACGGCGCTTGCGGCGCCTGGGCGGGAGCCTGACCTTGCACCGGGCCAGGCCGCAGGTGATCGAGGAATTGCAGAAGCTGGAAGGGGCGCAGTTGTGCCCGATCCGGTTTGAGGAATGAGGTTGAGTTGAGATTTGGGGCTGCTTTGCAGCCCATCGCGACGCAAGGCCGCTCCCACAAGGGATGGGTGTACGCCGACCCAACGCGGCCCCGGCAATTTCAGCCCCGAGCCAATTGCCGGCGCAACTCAGCCAACACCGGAGCGGTATCCGGCCGTACCCCACGCCAGATAAAGAACGCCTCAGCGGCCTGCTCAGCCAGCATCCCCAACCCATCCAGCACTTTGGCCGCGCCCAGCTTCTGCGCCCACTGGCAAAACGGCGTAGGTTCCTTGCCATACATCATGTCGTAGCAAACCGTGCGCCCTGCCTCGACCAAACTGTCGGCAATCGGCGGCAATTCCCCGGCCAAACTGGCTGAAGTGGCGTTGATGATCACATCCACCGGCTCCTGCAACCAGGCAAACCCGCTGGCCACCACCGGCCCCAGTTCATCGAACTCCCGCGCCAGCTGCTCGGCCTTTTCCACGGTACGGTTGGCGATCACCAGCGATTGCGGCCTGTGCGCCAGGATCGGCTCCAGCACGCCACGCACTGCACCACCGGCACCGAGAATCAAAATGCGCTTGCCCGTCAGTTCGACCCCGGCATTCACCGTCAGGTCACGCACCAGGCCGGCGCCATCGGTGTTGTCACCTTGCAAAGTGCCGTCAGCCAGCTTGCTCAGTGTGTTCACCGCGCCAGCGCGCTGGGCACGCGGGGTCAGGCTGTCGCACAGGCGGTAGGCCTCTTCCTTGAACGGCACGGTGACATTGCCGCCGCTGCCTTGCTTGAAGAAGCCGCGTGCGCAGTCGCTGAACTCATCCAGCGGCGCCAGCAGGGTGGCGTATTCCAGGTCCTGGCCGGTCTGCTCGGCAAACAGGCGGTGAATCAGCGGCGACTTGCTGTGGCCGATGGGGTTACCAAAAACGACGTACTGGTCCATGGCGGCTCCTTGGTTATCCACAGGCTTACTGGCCAAGCCAGTCGCGGTCTTGCAGGAAGTAGTCGGTCAGGCGCGCTTCTTCGCTGCCCGGTGCCGGCTTCCAGTCATAGCCCCAGCGCACCTGTGGCGGCAGCGACATGAGAATGGACTCGGTGCGCCCGCCCGACTGCAGGCCGAACAGCGTGCCGCGGTCGTAGACCAGGTTGAACTCCACGTAGCGGCCGCGGCGGTATTCCTGGAACTCACGCTGCTGCGGGGTATAGGGGGTGTGCTTGCGGCGCTGGATGATCGGCAGGTAGGCGTCGACATAGGCATCGCCAATGGCACGGATGAAGGCGAAGCAAGTGTCGAAGCCCCACTCGTTCAGGTCGTCGAAGAACAGACCGCCAATGCCGCGTGGCTCGCCACGGTGCTTGAGGTGGAAATAGCGGTCGCACCAGGCCTTGTAGCGCGGGTACACATCGGCACCGAAGGGTGCACATGCCTGCTCGGCCACGCGGTGCCAGTGAATGCAGTCTTCCTCGACGCCGTAGTATGGCGTCAGGTCGAAACCGCCACCGAACCACCACACCGCCTCTTCGCCTTCCTTCTCGGCAATGAAGAACCGCACATTGGCGTGCGAGGTGGGCACATGCGGGTTGTACGGGTGAATCACCAGCGACACGCCCAAGGCCTCGAAGCCCCGGCCCGCCAGCTCCGGGCGGTGGGCGCTGGCCGACGGCGGCAGGCCGGCGCCGAACACGTGGGAGAAGTTGACCCCACCTTTCTCGATCAGCTTGCCCTCGCCGATCACCCGCGTACGCCCCCCGCCACCGGCTTCGCGCACCCAGGCATCCTCGACGAAGCGGGCACCGCCGTCTTCGTTTTCGAGGGCAGAGCAGATGCGGTCTTGCAGGTCGAGCAGGTAGGCTTTCACGGCCTCGGTGCGGCTAGTCATCGGGTCACCAGGAACGGGCAGGGAAGAATTCGCCGCGTAGCATAACACCGCCAGCGCGCGCGCCGCAGTTGACGGCGATCAAGCAAAGGCGTCCGATAGAAGGCCTTTCCCGATCCCGACTACAGGAGTACGAGATGGCCAAGCGTATCCAGTTCAGCCAGCATGGCGGCCCCGAAGTGCTGCAGTTTGTGGAATTCGAACCCGCCCCGCCGGGGCCCCAGCAGGTGCGCGTGCGCAACCATGCGATCGGCCTGAACTTCATCGACACCTATTTCCGCAGCGGGCTGTATGCACCGCCATCACTGCCTTCGGGGCTGGGCACCGAAGCGGCCGGTGTGGTCGAGGCCGTGGGCGAAGGCGTGACCCGGCTGAAGGTGGGTGACCGCGTGGCCCATGCCGGCGGCCCGCTGGGCGCATACAGCGAGGTTCACACGCTGCCGGAGGCCAACCTGGTCAAGCTGCCCGACAACATCAGCTTCGAGCAGGCAGCGGCGGTGATGCTCAAGGGGTTGACCGTGCAGTACCTGCTGAAGCAAACCTACCAGGTGAAGGCGGGTGACGTGGTCCTGTTCCATGCGGCCGCCGGTGGCGTGGGTTCGCTGGCGTGCCAATGGGTGAAAGCGTTGGGTGCCAAGCTGATCGGCACTGTGAGTTCTGCCGAGAAGGCCGAGCGGGCCAAAGCGCTGGGCGCATGGGCGACTATCGACTACAGCCATGAAGACGTGGCCAAGCGGGTGCTGGAGCTGACCGACGGCAAGAAATGCCCGGTGGTGTACGACGGCGTTGGCGCCGATACCTGGCTGACATCGCTGGACTGCCTGCAACCGCGCGGGCTGATGGTGAGCTTCGGTAATGCCTCGGGTGCGGTCAGCGGGGTGAACCTGGGGATTCTGGCGCAGAAGGGCTCGCTGTATGTGACCCGGCCGACCTTGGCGACCTATGCCAACAATGCCGAAAACACCCAGGCCATGGCCGATGACCTGTTTGCGATGATTGGCAGTGGCAAGCTGGTTGTGGATATCCAGCAGCGGTACCCGCTGAGTGAGGCGGCCAAGGCGCAGGCAGAGCTGTCGGCGCGGCGGACTGTAGGGTCGACAGTACTCATTCCCTGAGCCACACACGTTCCCTGTGGGAGCGGGCATGCCCGCGAAGAAGCCACCGCGGTGGATGGCACCGGCTTTGCCGGTGTTCGCGGGCGCGCCCGCTCCCACAGGTGCTGCGTCGGCTCTGCAAGCTGCGCTATGGCTGTGAGGGTCGGTTCGTCGGTGGCGGGGTCGACTCGATCCCATCGAGGATTGCCTCGACCACCCCCTCTGCCATTTCAATCGCATGCAGGTTCGACCAGAACATGCCACGGCCCTCTTCGCGCATGTAGTCCAGAGCTTTGTAGCCGGTTTCGTAGGCGCTGCGCAGGTACAGGGCTACGTGGACCAGAGCGTCCTCGGCGGAAATGTTCGGGTTGACGGTGAAGAGCGGGTCATGGCCGGCGTCGCAGCGGCCGAACGGGCGAGTGGAGGTGCAGGGTAGGGGTGGATCGGGCACTATTTTTTTCATGGCTTGCTCCAGGCATGAGCAGGCGCCAAGCCGTTACCACACGGTTTAGGCGGCAGCTGTACGCGAGGTGGTAAACCGGGCTGGAGGCGCTCCCGGCAGGCACGAAGCCTCCCGCGCACAGCTGCCATAGCTGTGACGCCCCAAGCACATCCGGGTTACCACACCCGATCGCCAAGTTATTCGGCGACGGTTGAAGCCTAAGGGCAGAGGTTCCCACTGAGAAGGTGATGGCAGAGGACGCGGGTCGTAGGATATTTCCCAAGCCGCGAGCTGGACAGCCATTTTGGCAACAATCAGAAAACCCTGACTGCAATCGCGCACCAGCATCGAGCGCTGCGCCGCGGGGAGGGTGAGGGGCGCCGCTTGACCATGAATGCTCGGAGGCGTAGCCTTTGCTCCTGAGGTTGTGCTGGTGCGCCGGTTGAGTTTCAAGTTATCCGGGCGAGTACATCCTTACCATTCAGGCCGCTCAAGCGGCCTTTATTTTTTGGGCTTGTTTCTATCCCCTTTAGGGATAATCGAATACAGCTCTGCCTTGGGCTTGCGAGCCGTCAGTTCAAAAATCGCCTCATCAAAAACTTCATTGCCATAGCCATCGTCACGACCAATCGTGCTGCGAAGAGCGGTCATGCGCGTGGCGTTTTTCCAGATTGATGTCGCCGCCAGTGCTGCCTCGATTTGCAAAACCATGTCATCAATGGTGGAGCCATCTCGAATCACCCGGCTTCTGTAGGCATGGCTACCGATGAATACGATGCCCGGATCCTCAAGCAGCGGTAGTTCCTGCGCTTCTTTCTGCCTGTTTATCGCTTCAAATTGATCTGCGGTAAACCTGCCTATTTCCACCGATCTAACCCGGTTGTTGGACGCAAGCTGCTGCAGATTCGCCCTTATCAGATATTCGGCATTTTTGAATAGCGGCATTGCTTCGGATGCTCCCGCCGAATTGCGACGTGAGCAGGCTAGAGGCAGGGGTTCCAGCATGGAAGGTGATGACTTAGGACTGAGACAGTAGGAAGCTTCCCAATTGGCAAGATCGGGCAAATCAGAAATAGGTCTGACGATTAGTGTGGCCGCTTTGCGGCCCTTTCGCGACACAAGGCCGCTCCTACAGGCATAGCGCCAGGGCTGAAAGCTGCGCTGTACTTGTAGGAGCGGCCTTGTGTCGCGAAACGAGGGCGAAGCCCTCGCCAGCGGTATCAACCCGGCCGAACAACCTCACCGGTAGCCAGGTTGCGAATCACGCTCGGATTCTTCCGCCCCCCCAGCGCGCCACCCAGCACCAGGTCCAGCTGGCCATGGAAGTACTGCTCCACCCGCAACCGGGTCTTCGCCGCCGGGCGCCCGCCGGGGTTGCACGAGGTGGAAATCAACGGCCCCACCAGCGCGCACAGTTCGCGCACCACCGGGTGGTCACTGACCCGCAGCGCTACGGTGTCATGCTGCCCGGTCACCCACTCCGGCAACAGGTCCTGGTGCGGCACCAGCCAGGTATTGGGCCCCGGCCAGGTGCTGCCCATACGGTCGATCCAGTCCTCGGGGAAATCTTCGAACAAAAAGTCGAACTGGCGGATAGTGTCGGCGACCAGGATCAGGCCTTTATCCACAGGTCGCGACTTCAGCGCCAGCAGGCGGTACACCGCGTCCTCGTTCCAGGGGTCGCAGCCCAGGCCCCAGACCGCTTCCGTTGGGTAGGCGATTACTGCGCCCGCCCGGATCTCACGTGCGGCTTGTTGCACACGAAAACTGCTTACCATTGCTGTTACTCCGCCTATGAACTTGCCTGTGCGCAGTGTACTTAGCCCGCGCGGGCAAACCAACGCCCGGCTTCATTGCTGACCCGCCCCTCCAGTTCCAGCTCGGTCAATTGCGCAAGCACTTCGGCCAGTGGCAACTCGCTGCAATGGGCCAGGCTTTCGCTGGTCTGGGGCGCCGCGTGCAGCAAGGCCAGCAGTGGGTGGTCGAACTTGTCCACAACCGCAGGTGGCAGGTTCTGCCAGCCCTGCAGGCTTTCCATGATCTGCTCCACGGTTTCAACCAGCAGCGCGCCGTCGCGAATCAACTGGTGGCAGCCCTTGGCCCCAGGGTGGTGGATGGAGCCCGGAATGGCATACACCTCGCGGCCTTGTTCTGCCGCCAGCCGCGCCGTGATCAGCGAACCACTGGCCAGGCTGGCCTCGACCACCAACACGCCCAGCGACAAGCCACTGATGATGCGGTTACGCCGGGGGAAGTTGCTGGGCTGCGGCCCGGCATCCAGCGGGTACTCGGAAACCAGCGCGCCGCCGCTGTCGATAATCGCCTGCGCAAGCGCGGTGTGCCGCTGTGGATAAAGTTTTTGCAGCCCTGTGCCGAGCACCGCGATCGTACCCCCACCGGCCTGTATTGCGGCCCGATGAGCGGCGCCGTCGATACCTACTGCCAACCCGCTGGTAATCGTGAAACCGGCCTGTGCCAGGTAACGGGAAAACGCCGCGGCGGTATCGAGGGCTGGCGGTGAAGCGCGTCTGCTTCCCACAATTGCCAGCTGCGGGCGCTCGAGCAGGGCAGGGTCGCCGGCGACAAACAGCAATGGCGGAGCGTCATCGATTTCCCCCAGCAGCGGCGGGTAACCAGGGCCGTCAAACATCAGTAAATGCTGGCCCGGCTGCTCTAGCCAGGCCATCGCCGCCAGAGCCCCATCGCGCACTTCGGCACTGCGCCGCGCGTCGATTGCTGCCTGGGGAATGCCCAACGCGCGCCAGGCGCCGGCGGGTGCGCACAGGGCAGAAGATGCGCTGCCAAACGCCTCCAGCAACGTGCAGAAACGCCGCAGGCCGGTGTCCGGCAAGCGGTGCAGACGCAGCCGCGCCTCCAGTTCAGCCGGCGCAACAGGCGACGAATGGTGATTCGACATGGGGATCATCCTTGATCTGAAAAGGGCCATCGGCGTGGCACAAGCTGTGGATAACTGTGTTGATAACGGTCTGACAACCTGTCTATCGAATAGCCGACAAGCAGGCACTGAAAACCCTAGACGAGCTTTCACAGGTGCTGAAATCCACGTTTGCCTTTATTATGTGTGCTCAGTTTTCAACCAAACGCACAGTGACTGCCTGACCTTATGGCCATCTTGAACATTCTCGAATTCCCCGACCCGCGCCTGCGCACCATCGCCAAGCCGGTGACGGTGTTCGACGACGCCCTGCGTCAGCTGATCGACGACATGTTTGAAACCATGTACGAAGCCCCCGGCATCGGCCTGGCCGCGACCCAGGTCAACGTGCACCAGCAGGTCGTGGTGATGGACCTCAGCGAAGACCGCAGCGAACCGCGGGTCTTCATCAACCCTACGGTCGAAGAGCTGACCGACGACATGGGCCAGTACCAGGAAGGTTGCCTGTCGGTCCCGGGCTTCTACGAGAACGTCGACCGCCCGCTGCGGGTACGGGTTAAAGCCCAGGACCGCGACGGCAAGCCGTTCGAGCTGGAGTGCGAAGGCTTGCTGGCGGTCTGCGTGCAGCACGAATTCGATCACCTCAACGGCAAGCTGTTCGTCGACTATCTGTCGCAGCTCAAACGCGACCGGATCAAGAAGAAACTGGAAAAGCAGCACCGCCAGCAAGCCTGATCCCCACCTTCCAGAAGGCTTGCTCCGGCAAGCCTTTTTCTTTTTTGAAGCGAGAACTCCATGCGCATCGTCTTTGCAGGCACCCCAGAGTTTGCTGCCGAACACCTCAAGGCCCTGCTCGACAGCCCTTACGAGATCGTGGCCGTCTACACCCAGCCTGACCGCCCTGCCGGCCGTGGCCAGAAGCTGATGCCCAGTGCGGTCAAGGCGCTGGCCGTGGCCCATGGCATCCCGGTACTGCAGCCGCAAGCCCTGCGCAACGCCGAGGCGCAAGCTGAACTTGCCGCACTGCAGCCAGACTTGATGGTCGTGGTTGCCTACGGCCTGATTCTGCCGCAGGCGGTGCTGGATATCCCCCGCCTGGGCTGCATCAACAGCCACGCCTCCTTGCTGCCGCGCTGGCGCGGTGCAGCGCCGATCCAGCGTGCCGTGGAAGCTGGCGATACCGAAAGCGGTGTCACCGTGATGCGCATGGAAGCCGGCCTGGATACCGGCCCGATGCTGCTCAAGGTAACCACCCCGATCAGCGCCGAGGACACCGGCGGTAGCCTGCATGACCGCCTTGCGCAAATGGGCCCGCCCGCCGTCGTGCAGGCCATCGCCGGCCTGGCCGACGGGTCGCTGCAAGGCGAGGTGCAAAACGATGCCCTGGCCACTTATGCACACAAGCTGAACAAGGACGAAGCGCGCCTGGACTGGTGCCGCCCGGCCGTCGAACTGGAGCGCCTGATCCGTGCCTTCAACCCTTGGCCGGTGTGCCACAGCACCCTCGATGGCGAGAGCGTGAAGGTGCTGGCAGCCAACGTGGCGGCAGGCAAAGGTGAGCCGGGCGAGATCCTGTCCGCCAGTAAAGATGGCCTGGTAGTTGCCTGTGGTGACCAGGCACTGAGCCTGACCCGCCTGCAACTGCCCGGTGGCAAGGCGCTGAGCTTCAGCGACCTGTTCAACAGCCGCCGCGAGAAGTTCGCCGCCGGCAAGGTACTTGGCCAATGAACCCACGCCTCGCCGCCGCCCGTGCCCTTGCCGCAGTACTCAGCGGCAAGGCTTCATTGAACAGCTCGCTGCCGGCACAACTGGACAAGGTCGATGAGCGCGACCGCGGCCTGACCCAGGACCTGGCGTTCGGCACTGCCCGCTGGCAGCCCCGGCTCGACCTGCTGGCCGCCCAGCTGCTGCAGAAGCCGTTCAAAGCCGCAGACGCCGATGTGCAGGCGCTGCTGCTGGTCGGCCTGTACCAGCTGTTCTACACCCGAATTCCGGCCCACGCCGCAATTGGCGAGACCGTGGGTTGTGCCGACAAACTGAAGAAACCCTGGGCCAAGGGCCTGCTAAATGCCGTGCTGCGCCGCGCCCAGCGCGAAGGCGAAGCGCTGCTGGCCGGCATGGAGCGCGACCCCGTGGTACGCACCGCCCACCCGCGCTGGCTGCAAAAGGCGCTGAAGGCCTTCTGGCCAGAGCAGTGGGAGGCCATTTGCGCCGCCAACAATGCGCACCCGCCGATGATCTTGCGGGTCAACCGCCGTCATCACAGCCGTGATGCCTACCTGGGCCTGCTAACCGACGCGGGCGTTGCCGCCAGCGCCTGCCACTACAGCCGCGATGGCATCGTGCTGGCCGAAGCCTGCGACGTACGTGGCCTGCCAGGCTTCGCCGAGGGCTGGGTGAGTGTGCAGGACGAAGCCGCGCAGCTGTCCGCTGACTTGCTGGAGCTGGCCGCCGGCCAACGCGTGCTCGACGCCTGTTGCGCGCCCGGCGGCAAAACCTGCCACCTGCTGGAAGCCGAACCAGGCCTGGCTCACCTGACAGCCATCGACCTTGAGGCCAAGCGCCTGAACCGCGTGCGCGAGAACCTCGACCGCCTGCAGCTCGATGCCGAGCTGATCGCCTGCGACGCCCGCGACACTGCCAGCTGGTGGGACGGCAAACCGTTCCAGCGCATCTTGCTGGACGCCCCCTGCTCGGCCACTGGTGTGATCCGCCGCCACCCGGATATCAAGCTGACCCGCCAGGCCGACGACATTCCGGCCCTGGCCGCCCTGCAAGGTGAACTGCTCGATGCCCTGTGGCCGACACTGGAAGTGGGCGGCATGCTGCTGTATGCCACGTGCTCCAGCCTGCCGACCGAGAACACGCAAGTGGTCGAGGCGTTCCTCGCCCGCACCCCCGGCGCGCGGGAGCTGGACCTGGCCACCGAGGCCGGCCTGCGCCAGCCGCACGGCCGCCAGTTGCTGGCCCAGGAAGGCGGCCACGACGGGTTCTACTATGCCAAGCTGATCAAGATCGCCGCCTCGCGCGGGTAAGCACAAAAGGGTAGGGAGTAGCGGATGAAAATCATCATCCTCGGCGCAGGGCAAGTGGGCGGTACGCTGGCAGAGCACCTGGCCAGCGAGGCCAACGACATTACCGTGGTCGATACCGACGGCGACCGCCTGCGCGACCTGGGCGACCGCCTGGACATCCGCACCGTGCAAGGCCGCGGCTCGCTGCCGACGGTGCTGCGCCAGGCCGGTGCCGACGACGCCGACATGCTGGTGGCGGTAACCAACAGCGACGAAACCAATATGGTTGCCTGCCAGGTGGCCTATTCGCTGTTCCACACCCCGACCAAGATTGCCCGGGTACGCGAGTCGGCCTACCTGACCCGTGAAGAGCTGTTCGACAATGACCACATCCCGGTCGACGTGCTGATCAGCCCCGAGCAGGTGGTGACCAACTACATCAGGCGCCTGATCGAACACCCAGGGTCGCTGCAGGTGATCGACTTCGCCGAAGGCAAGGCGCAGCTGGTGGCCGTGAAGGCTTACTACGGCGGGCCGCTGGTGGGCCAGCAACTGCGCCAGATCCGCGCGCACATGCCTAACGTGGATACCCGTGTGGCCGCCATTTTCCGCCGCGACCGGCCAATCACCCCGCGTGGCGACACGGTGATCGAAGCCGATGACGAGGTGTTCTTCATTGCCGCGAAAAAAGACATCCGGGCAGTGATGGGCGAGTTGCGTCGTATCGACCAGACCAACAAGCGCATCGTCATTGCCGGTGGAGGCCAAATTGGCGAGCGCCTGGCCGAAGCCATCGAAAGCCGCTATCAGGTGAAGATCATCGAGATGAGCCCAGCTCGCTGCCGGCACCTGTCCGATACGCTAGACAGCACCGTGGTGTTGCAGGGCAGCGCCTCGGACAGGGACCTGATGCTGGAAGAAAACATCGCCGACGCCGATATCTTCCTGGCCCTGACCAACGATGACGAAGCCAACATCATGTCGTCGCTGCTGGCCAAGCGCCTGGGTGCAGGCAAGGTGATGACCATCATCAACAACCCAGCCTACGTCGACCTGGTGCAGGGGGGTGAGATCGACATTGCCATCAGCCCGCAGCTGGCGACCATCGGCACCCTGCTGGCCCACGTGCGCCGGGGCGACATTGTCAGCGTGCACTCGCTGCGCCGTGGCGCAGCCGAAGCGATCGAGGCGGTGGCCCATGGCGATGCCAAGTCGAGCAAGGTCGTTGGCAAGGCGATAGCGGACATCAACCTGCCACCGGGTACCACCATCGGCGCGATCATCCGTGCCGAAGAGGTCATGATTGCCCACGACAACACCCTGATCGAATCGGGTGACCATGTGATCCTGTTCGTTGTGGATAAAAAGCACATTCGCGATGTGGAGAAGCTGTTCCACGTCGGCTTGAGTTTCTTCTAGGAGCAAAGGGCATGCGCGAGTCGCTGGAGAAGATGCTGGCCAAGGGTGTGGATAACCCGTTGCTGCGTTTCGGGCTGGGCAAGGCCTGGCTGGATGAAGGTAACGGTGCAGAAGCTGCGGTGCACCTGGCGCGCTGTGTAGAGCAGGACCCGAAGTACTCGGCAGCCTGGAAGCTGCTGGGCAAGGCCTGCCTGTTGCAGGGTGACCTGCCAGCGGCGCGCAAGGCCTGGGAGGATGGGATCGTGGCGGCACAGGCCCACGGGGACAAGCAGGCCGAGAAAGAGATGACCGTTTTTCTCAAGAAGCTGAACAAGGCTTGAGATAGCCGGGGCTGCTTTGCAGCCCATCGCAGGCCAGCCAGCTCCCACAGGGGTCGCCTTAGGGCTGACAGGTGTTTGCCACAAGGTATGCAGCGCCTGTTGGAGCGAGCGCAGCTCGCGATTGCGCCGCGCGGGCGGCGCTCGATCTCCCAGCCGCTGCATATCTTGTGACAAACACCTATCAGGCCCTGATGCGATCCCTGTGGGAGCTGGCGTGCCAGCGAATGGGGCGCAGAGCGCCCCCAGAGATCTCAATACCAGCGCGGCTCGCCAGCCGGGCGCTTCTTGAAGCGCTTCATGCTCCACATGTACTGGCTCGGGTACTCGCGCACATAACGCTCGACCACCTTGCTCATCGCCGCCGCCGACTCATTCACGTCGGTGCTGTACATCGCTTGCGGCGCAGCTTCGAGAAACACCTTGAAACCCGAGCCATCCGGCAGGCGCAAGGCATGCAGGAACACCCCCACCGCCTTGCCGCCCGCCAGCATGTTCGGCACGAACTTGCTGGTCAGTGCCTGGGTACCGAGAAATGGCACGAACACGCCTGCCGATTCGGCCGGCTCCGGGTCAGCGGGGATGCCCACCTGGCCGCCCCGGCGCACCTCCTTGATCACGCTGAGAATGCCTTCCTTGGTCGAAGGCGCAACGCGGTTGCCCATCTGTACGCGCTGCTCACGCAGCAAGTCATCCACAGCCTTGAGCTTGGGCGGGCGGTAGAAAATGATCGGCTTGCACTGGTTGCAATAGAAGTGGTTGAGCACCTCCCAGTTACCCAGGTGGCTGGTGATGCCCACAACACCCTTGCCAGAGGCCAGGGCTTGCTCCAGCACTTCCAGGCCGTGCACTTCCTTGACCAGTTCCAGCGAGCGCTGTGGCGGCCAGATCCAGGCGCAGGCGCTTTCCACAAACGACTTACCAATGTCCCGCAAGGCTTGGCCAACCAGTTGCTCGCGGGCAACCGGGTCCATCTCGGGGAAACACTTGGCCAGGTTGATGCGCACCACGTTGCGTGAACCGTTGGGGATCTTCCACATCAGCCAGCCGATGCCGGCGCCCACGCGCTGTACAGCGCCCCAGGGCAGCTTGGCAAACAGGCGCAGCACCCCGACCATCAGGGCGCCCTTGAACTTTTCCACAGGCGAATTCCTTATTTCAGCAAGGTGCGCATTGTAACCCTTCAACGAACCAGGGCGGCGTAACGATCGCAATCGATGGTGTGGTCCATGACCATGCCGGTGGCTTGCATGAAGGCATAGCAGATGGTCGGGCCGACAAAGGTGAAGCCGGCTTTCTGCAGCGCCTTGCTCATGGCCTTGGCTTCGTCGGTGACCGCCGGCACGTCAGCGCGACCCTGGAAGTGATTGATCTTCGGCGCACCGCCCACGAACGACCACAGCCATTCGGCGGGGTTATCCACAGCCAGCCAGGCCTGCGCATTGCGCCGGGCAGCCTTGAGTTTGAGGCGGTTGCGGATGATCCCGGGGTCCTGCATCAGCGCTTCGATGCGTTCGTCGCTGAGGGTGGCCAGTTTGACCGGGTCGAACCCGTGCATCACCTCGCGGTAACGCTCGCGTTTGCGTAAAACGGTGATCCATGAAAGCCCGGCCTGGAACCCTTCGAGCAAAAGCATCTCGAACAGCAACGCCGGATCGCGCTGCGGCGTTCCCCATTCCTGGTCATGGTAGGCCTGGTACAACGGATCGTCGGTACACCAAAAGCAGCGTGGCATAAGGCTCCAATGAGTAGAGGGCGAGGCGAATCAGGTTATACTCCCGCTCTTTACATCCGCATCCCCAGATACAGGTGAATTTCGTGAGCCAGCCTACGCCAGCCGTGCGTACCTTCCAAGACCTGATCCTCGCCCTGCAAAACTACTGGGCAGCTCAAGGTTGTGTGGTGCTTCAGCCCTACGATATGGAAGTAGGCGCCGGCACTTTCCACACCGCAACGTTCCTGCGCGCCGTGGGTCCAGAAACCTGGAACGCCGCCTACGTGCAGCCTAGCCGTCGCCCTGCCGACGGGCGGTATGGCGAAAACCCCAACCGCCTGCAGCACTACTACCAGTTCCAGGTGGTGCTCAAGCCGAACCCGGCCAACTTCCAGGAGCTGTACCTGGGCTCGCTGAAAGCCATTGGCCTGGACCCGCTGGTGCACGACATTCGCTTTGTCGAAGACAACTGGGAATCGCCGACCCTCGGCGCCTGGGGCCTGGGCTGGGAAATCTGGCTGAACGGCATGGAAGTCACCCAGTTCACCTACTTCCAGCAGGTAGGTGGCATCGAGTGCTACCCGGTCACCGGTGAAATCACCTACGGCCTCGAACGTCTGGCCATGTACATCCAGGGCGTCGATTCGGTCTATGACCTGGTATGGGCCGACGGCCCGTTCGGCAAGGTCACCTACGGTGACGTGTTCCACCAGAACGAGGTGGAGCAGTCGACCTACAACTTCGAACACGCCAACGTCGACAAGCTGTTCGAACTGTTCGACTTCTACGAAAGCGAAGCCAACCGCCTGATCAAGCTGGAGCTGCCGCTGCCGACCTATGAAATGGTGTTGAAGGCCTCGCATACCTTCAACCTGCTGGACGCCCGCCGCGCCATCTCGGTGACCGAGCGCCAGCGCTACATCCTGCGTGTGCGTACCCTGGCCCGGGACGTGGCGCAAAGCTATCTGCAAGCCCGCGCACGCCTGGGCTTCCCGATGGCCACCCCCGAACTGCGTGACGAAGTGTTGGCTAAGCTGGAGGCTGCACAATGAGTGCTCAAGATTTCCTGGTAGAACTGGGCACCGAAGAGCTGCCTCCCAAGGCCCTCGCCAGCCTCGGCGACGCCTTCCTGGCCGGCATCGAAAAGGGCCTGCAGGCCGCTGGCCTAAACTACACCGGCAAGCAGGTCTATGCTGCGCCGCGTCGCCTGGCCGTGCTGATTCGCCAGCTGGACGTGCAGCAGCCTGACCGCAGCATCAACATCGACGGGCCACCCCTGCAGGCTGCTTTCAAAGACGGCGAGCCGACCCAGGCTGCCCTGGGCTTTGCCAAGAAGTGCGGTGTAGAGCTGGCCGAAATCGACCAGAGCGGCCCCAAGCTGCGTTTCTCCCAGCACATCCCAGGCAAAGCGACCGTCGGCTTGCTGCCGACCATCGTCGAGGACTCGCTGAACGATCTGCCCATTCCCAAGCGCATGCGCTGGGCCGCCAGCCGTGAAGAGTTCGTGCGCCCGACCCAATGGCTGGTCATGCTGCTGGGCGACCAGGTGGTCGATTGCACCATCCTGTCGCAGAAGGCCGGCCGTGAATCCCGTGGCCACCGCTTCCACCACCCGGAAAACGTGCTCATCACTGCCCCCGCCAACTACGTCGAAGACCTGCGCAAAGCCTACGTGCTGGCCGACTTCGCCGAGCGCCGCGAGCTGATCAGCAAGCGTACTGCAGAGCTGGCCATGCAGCAGGAAGGCACGGCCATCGTGCCACCGGCGCTGCTGGACGAAGTGACCGCGCTGGTCGAGTGGCCGGTGCCGCTGGTGTGCTCGTTCGAGGAGCGTTTCCTCGAAGTGCCGCAGGAAGCCCTGATCACCACCATGCAGGACAACCAGAAGTACTTCTGCCTGCTGGACAGCGAAGGCAAGCTGCTGCCGCGCTTCATCACCGTGGCCAACGTTGAAAGCCGCGACCCGAAGCAGATCGTGCAAGGCAACGAGAAAGTCGTGCGCCCACGCCTGACCGACGCCGAATTCTTCTTCAAGCAGGACAAGAAGCAGCCGCTGGAAACCTTCAACGAGCGCCTCAAGAACGTGGTCTTCCAGGCTCAGCTGGGCACTGTGTACGACAAGGCCGAGCGCGTTTCCAAACTGGCTGCCTTCATCGCCCCGCTGATCGGCGGCGACGCCCAGCGCGCCGGCCGGGCCGGCCTGCTGTCGAAATGCGACCTGGCCACTGAAATGGTCGGCGAATTCCCGGAGATGCAGGGTGTCGCCGGTTACTATTACGCGCTCAACGACGGTGAGCCGCAAGACGTTGCCCTGGCGCTGAACGAGCAATACATGCCACGCGGTGCTGGTGCCGAGCTGCCGCAAACCCTCACCGGTGCCGCCGTGGCCATCGCCGACAAGCTCGACACCCTGGTGGGCATCTTCGGCATCGGCATGCTGCCAACCGGCAGCAAAGACCCGTACGCCCTGCGCCGTGCAGCGCTGGGTGTGCTGCGTATCCTGATCGAGAAGCAGCTGGACCTGAACCTGACCGGTGCGGTGGAATTCGCGGTCAAGCAGTTCGGTGCCAAGGTCAAGGCTGCCGGCCTGGCCGAGCAGGTGCTGGAGTTCATCTTCGACCGCCTGCGTGCGCGCTACGAAGACGAAGGCATCGACGTGGCCACCTACCTGTCGGTACGTGCCCTGCAGCCAGGCTCGGCGCTGGACTTCGACCAGCGTGTTCAGGCGGTGCAAGCGTTCCGCAAGCTGCCCGAAGCCGAGGCCCTGGCCGCGGTCAACAAACGTGTGTCGAACCTGCTGAGCAAGGCCGAAGGCGCCATCGCCGAGCAGGTCGAGCCGAAGTACTTCGACAATGCCAACGAGTTCTCGCTGTACTCGGCCATCCAGCAGGCCGACCAGGCCGTGCAACCGATGGCTGCTGCACGGCAGTACAGCGAATCGCTGGCCCGCCTGGCAGCCCTGCGCGACCCGGTTGATGCCTTCTTCGAGGCGGTCATGGTCAACGCCGAAGACGCCAAGGTACGTGCCAACCGCTACGCCCTGCTCAGCCGCCTGCGCGGCCTGTTCCTGGGTGTGGCCGACATTTCGTTGCTGGGGTAAGCCTTGAAACTGCTGATTCTCGACCGTGACGGGGTGATCAACTACGACTCCGACGCCTACATCAAGACGCTGGAAGAGTGGGTCCCGATCCCTGGCTCGGTCGCAGCGATCGCGCAGTTGAGCAAGGCGGGCTGGACGGTGGCCGTGGCCACCAACCAGTCCGGTATCGCCCGTGGCTATTACCCGCTGGCAACCCTCGAGGCCATGCACGCGCGCCTGCGCGCGCTGGTGGCCGAGCAGGGCGGCGAGGTTGGCCACATCGTGTATTGCCCGCACGGCCCGGATGAAGGCTGCGATTGCCGCAAGCCCAAGCCAGGCATGCTGCGGGCGATCGCCGAGCATTACCAGGTCGGCCTTGAAGGCGTCTGGTTCGTTGGCGACAGCAAAGGTGACCTGGAGGCCGCCCTGGCCGTCGGTGCACAACCCGTGTTGGTGAAAACCGGCAAAGGTGAGCGGACCCTGGCAAAAGGTGTTCCGGAAACTACACTGATTTTCGACGATCTGGCAGCTATCGCCAGAGAACTAATTTAAACAGTGCGCCTGCGGGCGCATTTTTCTCAGGCGGGCATGCCCCGCAATGGTACAAGCCACTATGTCGATCCTGCAGGCGATCAGAATCTTTCTTTTTTACCTGCTGCTGGGCACCAGTTCGTTGCTGTGGTGCTCGCTGAGCTTTTTCGTCGCGCCGTTTCTGTCGTTCCCCAAGCGCTACAAGTTCATCAATGTGTACTGGTGCCGCTGCGCCTTGTTCCTCGTGCGGACGATTCTGGGCATCGACTACAAGATCACCGGTGCCGAGAACGTGCCGGCCGAGCCTTGCGTGATCCTGTCGAACCACCAAAGCACCTGGGAAACATTCTTCCTGTCGCAGTACTTCTCGCCGCTTAGCCAGGTGCTCAAGCGCGAACTGCTGTACGTGCCGTTCTTCGGCTGGGCCATGGCCATGCTGCGGCCGATCGCGATCAACCGCGACAACCCGAAGGAGGCACTGCGCCAGGTCGCGAGCAAGGGCGATGAGCTGCTCAAGCAGAAGACCTGGGTGCTGATCTTCCCGGAGGGCACCCGTGTGCCGTTCGGCACGGTCGGCAAGTTCTCGCGCGGGGGCACCGCGCTGGCAGTGAATGCCGGGCTGCCGGTACTGCCGATTGCCCACAACGCCGGCAAGTTCTGGCCGAAAACCGGTTGGGGCAAGCGCTCGGGCACCATCGAGGTGGTAATTGGCGAGCCGATGTACGCCAACGGCACCGGGCCACGGGCCATTGCCGAGCTCAACGACCGCGCTCAGGCGTGGAACGAAGCGGCCCAGCGGGCCATGGGCTCGCTGCCGCCAGCAGCAGAAGAACCGCAGGAGCAGATGGCGTGATATCTGTGGATAACTTGTGAGCACTTTTTCGTTGAAATGCTTGAAGTAAGCGCTAAGTTATTGAATTGGCTGTTTATTTTTGGGTGTGACATTTTTCTGAAAAGCGTGCATAAGTTTTTTCGGGGCATAAGAAAACCGGCTTTTACAGCCGGTTTTTTTTTGGGCTCCATTTCCAGTACGCATCGCTTCGTGTAGGAGCGGCCTTGTGTCGCGATGGGCCGCAAAGCGGCCCCGGCAATGTGTACATCAAGGCAGAAATCCTGGGGCCGCTGCGCGGCCCATCGCGACACAAGGCCGCTCCTACAAGGATCCGCGCCAGCTTTCAGATCTTGTCGATATCCACATCCTTGGTTTCTTTCAGGCAGAAAATCCCCACCACCAAGCTGATGCCGGTCACCAGGATCGGGTACCAAAGCCCGTAGAAGATGTCCCCGGTGTACACCACCAGTGCAAACGAGACGGTGGGCAGGAAGCCGCCGAACCAGCCGTTGCCAATGTGGTAGGGCAGCGACATCGAGGTGTAGCGAATGCGGGTCGGGAACAGCTCGACCATCACTGCGGCCAACGGGCCGTAGGTCATGGTCGCGATCAGGATCATCGCCACGATCAGCACCACGACCATCACCTGGTTGACCTGTGCGGGGTCAGCCTTGGCCGGGTAGCCTGCCTGCTCCACCGCCGCACGCATCGCGGCTTCGTCGAAGCCGTTGATGGTCTTGTCGCCCACATTCACCACTACCTCGCTGCCGGCTACGCTGACCGAGCTGTAAGGCAGGCCCTGTTTGACCAGGAAGGTCTTGACCTTGTCGCACGGGCTGTCGAAGCGGGCCTTGCCGACCGGGTCGAACTGGAACGTGCAGCCTTGCGGATCAGCAGTGACCACGATCGGCGCCTGGCGGCTGGCGGCGTCAATTTGTGGGTTGGCATAGTGGCTCAAGGCCTTGAACAGCGGGAAGTACAGCACCGTGGCCAGGAGCAAGCCCAGCATCAGGATCGGTTTGCGCCCGATACGGTCCGACAGCCAGCCAAAAAACACGAAGAACGGCGCACCGATCACCACGCTGATGATCAGCAAGGTATTGGCCTGGGCCGGGTCTACCTTCAGCATCTGGGTCATGAAGAACAGCACGTAGAACTGCGCGGTGTAGAAGGTCACCGCTTGCCCGGCATTGATGCTGAACAGTGCGGTCAGTACGACTTTGAGGTTCGGCCACGAGGTGAACGACTCCCGGATCGGCGACTTGCTGACCTTGCCCTGGGCCTTCATTTTCACGAAGGCTGGCGACTCATGCATGCTCATGCGGATCCAGGTGGAAATGCCCAGCAGCACGATCGACAGCAGGAACGGCAGGCGCCAGCCCCAGGTTTCGAACTGATCGCCACTGACATAGCGGCTGCCCAGTACCACCAGCAACGACAACAACAGGCCCAGGGTGGCAGTGGACTGGATAAAGCCGGTGTGGAAACCGCGCTTGCCCGCGGGGGCATGTTCGGCCACATAAGTGGCCGCACCACCGTACTCACCGCCCAGCGCCAGGCCCTGCAGCATGCGCAGTATCACCAGAATGATCGGTGCGGCGATGCCGATGCTGGCATACGTGGGCAGCAAGCCCACGGCGAAAGTGGACAGCCCCATCAGTACGATGGTGACCAGGAAGGTGTATTTACGCCCGATCATGTCCCCCAGGCGGCCGAACACCAATGCACCGAACGGCCGCACAAGGAAGCCGGCAGCGAAGGCCATGAGGGCGAAGATGAAAGCGGTGGTGTCGTTCACACCCGCAAAGAACTGCTTGCTGATGACCGCTGCCAACGCGCCATAGAGAAAAAAGTCATACCACTCGAACACCGTCCCGAGGGATGACGCGAAAATGATCTTGCGTTCTTCACGACGGTTGGAACCGCTGGCCGCCGCAGCCTGCTCTTGAATGTAATCCGACATCGTTGCTGTCCTCGGCCCGCAGGCCACAGTGATTATTCTTGTTGTTCCACTGTCGGCAGCCTTCGACCGCAAGCTGCCGCTACTGCACGCACCCGGGTCAGGGCGTCGGTAATGCGTCTTCGTTCAGGTAGGTCTGGGTAGCAGCTCCTTTGAGGATCAGTTGTGCCGCCTTTTCGGCGATCATCAGGGTGGGGGAACAGGTATTGCCTGAGGTGATCTGCGGCATGATCGAGGCATCGGCCACGCGCAGGCCGGGGATGCCATGCACGCGCAGCTGGTTATCCACAACGTCCATCGCACCATTGCCCATGCGGCAGGTACCCACCGGGTGGAAAATGGTAGTGCCGATCTTGCCGGCAGCCTCGATAAGGTCCTGTTCGCTTTGCAGGGTCGCGCCAGGCAGATATTCCTCGGGCTCGAATACGGCCAGGGCAGGGGCCTGAACGATGCGCCGGGTAAGGCGGATGGCATCGGCGGCCACCTGCAAGTCCTGGGGGTCGCTCAGGTAGTTGGGGTCGATCAGCGGCGTGCTGTGCATGTCGGTGCTACGAATATCGATACGCCCACGGCTGGCCGGGCGCAGGTTGCAGACCGAGGCGGTAAAGGCCGGGAACCGGTGCAACGGCTCGCCGAAGCGCTCCAGCGACAGCGGCTGCACGTGGTACTGCAGGTTGGCGGTGGCCTGGTCGGGGCTGGACCGCACGAACGCGCCCAACTGGCTCGGGGCCATGGCCAGCGGGCCGCTGCGGTCGTAGAGGTAGCGCAGGCCCATGCCCATCTTGCCCCACAGGCTGTTGGCCATCTGGTTCAAGGTGCGGGTATTGCGGATCTGGTAGATCAGCCGCAATTGCAGGTGGTCCTGCAGGTTGCCACCCACGCCAGGCATGTGGTGGCGCACGCCAATACCCAGGCTTTCCAGCAATTGCCGGGGGCCGATGCCGGAGCGTTGCAGGATGCCCGGGGAACCGACCGCCCCAGCACACAGCACGATCTCGCGGCGAGCCGCAAACTCGTGCCAGGCGCCTTGCCAGAATGCTTTCACCGCACGTGCGCGGGTATTGTTGAGCAGCACCTGGTCAACCTGCACACCCGTAAGCACGGTGAGGTTGGCGCGGTGCTGAACCGGCCGCAGAAACGCCTTGGAGGCATTCCAGCGCACGCCACTGCGTTGGTTGACCTGGAAATAACCACACCCATGGTTATCGCCGGTGTTGAAGTCATCCACCTTGGCGATGCCGCTTTGCTCGGCGGCGTCGCGGAAGGCATCCAGTATCGGCCAGCTGTAGCGCTGGCGTTCTACTCGCCACTCGCCACCGCCGCCGTGGTGCTCGCTGGCGCCAGCAAAGTGGTTTTCACTGGCCTTGAACAGCGGCAGCACGTCCTTCCAGGCCCAACCGGGGTTGCCCTGTTCGGCCCAGTGGTCGTAGTCGGCAGCCTGGCCACGCATATAGATCATGCCATTGATGGAAGAGCAGCCGCCCAGCACCTTGCCGCGCGGGTAGCCCAATGCGCGCCCACCCAGGCCGGGCTGGGCTTGGGTCTTGAAGCACCAGTCGGTGCGTGGGTTGCCAATGCAGTAGAGGTAACCCACGGGAATGTGAATCCAGGGATAGTTGTCCCGCCCGCCCGCTTCCAGCAGCAGCACGCGGCAACCAGGGTCGGCGGACAAGCGGTTGGCCAGCAGGCACCCGGCGGGGCCGGCGCCTACCACCACGTAATCGAAGACAGAATCGGCTGATGGCATGTGCAACCTCGGGCCTGATTATTATTCTTGTCCCGATCCATCTTAGTGCGTAATTTCGTGGGTGAAACACGCGATTTCGCGCAGCGGTTGTGCGTTTTAGCACAGCGACAACTCTGTACAGGCGTCTTCGCGGATTCACCCGCGAAAGGGGCCCACGAACAGCCACAAGGATCAGCATGTTCGACTGGAACGATCTGCGGTTTTTCCTCGAGTTGCAGCGCAGCGGCCGCCTGCTTACCGCCGCCAAGCGCCTCAATACCACCCACAGCACCGTGGCCCGGCACATCGAGCGCATCGAAGAAAGCCTGGGCACAGCCTTGTTCGTGCAACACGCCCAAGGCTATGAGCTGACCCCTTCGGGCCAGGCCCTGCTCAAGCACGCCGAAGCCATGGAGAACGTCGCCCTGCTGGCCCAGGAAGAAATCACCCAGGCCATCACCCCACTGGGCAAGATCCGCCTGGGGGTCACCGAAGGCATTGGCATCATGTTCTTCACCCCGCGCATGAACGCGCTGTTCGAGCGCTACCCCGGGCTGGAAGTGGAGCTGGTGGCAGTGCCGAGGTTCGTCAGCATCCTCAACCGCGAAGCCGAGATCAGTATTCACCTGGAGCGGCCCAACGCCGACCTGCTGATCACGCGCAAACTCACCGACTACCGCCTGGCCCTGTATGCCAGCCAGGGCTACCTCGACCGCGCACCACCCCTGCGCAACCGTGAGGATCTGGCCCGCCACAGCTGGATCGGCTACGTCGACGACCTGCTGTTCAGCCAGGAGCTGCTGTTTCTCAATAGCTTCTGCCGGGCGCCCAACGTGGTCTTCCGCAGCACCAGCGTGATTGCCCAGCAAGTGGCCGCACGTGCTGGGCTGGGCATTGCAGTGCTGCCCAACTACATGGCCCGGCACGACCCGACCCTGGTCCGCGTACTGCCTGGCGAAACCATCCAGCGCAGTTACTGGATCTGTACCCGCCGCGAGCTGCACAAGTCGGTGCGCCTGCGGGTCGTATGGGATTACCTGCTGGCGCTGTGCGCAGAGCAACAGGGCGAGCTGTTAGCTCAGTAATGCCTTGCTGGCCAGCAGCAGGGCAGCGGCGCAACCTGCCACGGCAAACATCTGCTGCAGCCGTGGGCCCGCCAACCTGGCCGCCAGGGGGCGCGCCAGCAGCAAGCCAAGCACGGCGCCGACAGCGAAAGGGCCACCCACTTGCCAATGCAGGACACCTGCAAGGCTGGCACTGATCACACTGCCGGCAGACACCAAGGCAATCACCGCCAGCGACGTGGAGACGATCGTGGCCATGCGCAGGTTGGTATAGCGGTTGAGCGCCGGAATGATCACGAACCCGCCCCCCACACCGAGCAGGCCAGACAGCAAGCCGGACAGCGCGCCGGTGAATGCCAGGGCGCGAGCGCAGGGCAGGGTCCAGCGCAAGCGGCCCTGCAGCGGGTTCAGCACACAGGGCTCGATGAAGCGATGCGCATCGTTGGCTTCGCCGCGCAGCTCCCTGGCCGCCTTGCGCCAGATACGCAGGCAGGCGTAGGTGAGCACAGCGGCGAACACCAGTTGCAACGGCGTATTGGGCAAACGGTGCGCCAGCATCAACCCCAGTGGCGCTGCCGCCACCCCGATCAAGGCGATGAACAGTGCCGCCCGATAGCGCACCAGGCCGCGACGCAAACCCAGTACCGCGCCCACGGCTGCCGCCAGGCCTACCGCCAACAAGCCGACCGGTGCCGCTTCGACCATCGAAAGGCCAAGGCCGAAGACCAACAGGGGCACGGCAAGAATGCCTCCACCGGCGCCCGTCAATGCCAGCACGGCGCCGATGATGGCCCCCAGGGCTGCGCCAAGCAGTTGCGTTTCGATCACTGCCCGCCCTCTGCTACCAACGGTTGTGGCCGCGCCAGCCATTCCCGACCCTTGAGCATGGCTTGCCAGTACAGCGGCGGCAGGGCCTGCGCCTTGAGCAGCCAAGCCAGGCGGGTCGGCTTGCGACCGTCGAGCAACCAGTTGGGGAAGCTGGGCGCCAGCTTGCCACCATAGGTGAACTCGGCCAGCACGATCTTGCCGCGCTCGACCGTGAGCGGGCATGAGCCGTAACCGTCGTACTGGGCCAGTGTCTGCAACCGCCCCAGCGCTACCAGCACATTATTGGCCACTACCGGAGCCTGCTTGCGGGCCGCTGCAGCGGTCTTGGCGTTGCTGGTGTTGGCCACATCGCCCAAGGCGTGAACAGTGCTGTACTGGCGATGGCGCAGGGTGTGCGGGTCTACATCGACCCAGCCGGCACTGTCGGCCAATGGGCTTTCACGGATGAAGTCGGGCGCGACTTGCGGCGGAACCACATGCAGCATGTCGAAGGCCTTGACGTGGGTTTCGCTGCTGCCATCGGGCAGGCTACGCACAAAGGTGGCACGTTTGTTGGGGCCGTCCACGGCGACCAGCCGATGGCTGAAATTCAGGTCCACGGCATATTTTTCGATGTACTGCATCAAGGCAGGCACGTAGTCGGCCACACCGAACAAGACTGCGCCGGCATTGAAGAAGCTGGCTTTGATCGCGCCCAGGTCACCGTGGCGTAGCCAATGGTCGCATGACAGGTACAGCGCCTTCTGTGGCGCGCCGGCGCACTTGATCGGCATCGGCGGCTGGCTGAACAGGGCACGGCCGTGCTTGAGCTTTTGCACCAGCTCCCAGGTATAGGGCGCCAGGTCGTAGCGGTAATTGGAGGTGACCCCGTTACGGCCCAAGGTCTCGCTGAGCCCATCAATGGCCGCCCAATCGAGCTTCAGGCCAGGGCAAACCACCAGTTGTTCATAGCCGATGGCCCGGCCATCCTCGAGCATGACCAACTGGCGCACCGGGTCGAAACCCTGGACGCGCGCCTTTACCCAGCGCACCCCGCGCGGAATCGTCGAAGCCATGGTGCGGGCAGTGCTCGCCGCGTTGAAAACACCAGCGCCGACCATGGTCCAGCCAGGTTGGTAGTAGTGCACCTCGGCTGGGTCGATCAAGGCCACATCCAGGGACGCGTCGCGGCTGATCAGGCTGGATGCAGTGGCGATCCCGGCGGCACCGGCACCGACGATGACCACTGTGTGGTGGTCGGTATGGGTAGTGGAAGACAAGGCAGGCATGGCAATAAATCCTGGAAATCTGGTTATAGGGCAGGGCGCTTACAGCTTGTTCAGCGGGATCTTCAAATAACTGACGCCGTTGGCTTCCGGCTCCGGGAAGTGGCCACTGCGCATGTTCACCTGCACCGACGGCCAGATCAGCACGGGCATGTCGAGAGTTTTGTCGCGGGCCTCACGCATGGCGACGAAGCTGTCCTCGTCGATACCCTGGTGGATGTGGATATTGCTGGCGCGCTGCTCGGCAACGGTGGTGACGTACTGCATTTCGCGACCACCTGGCAGGTAGTCGTGGCACATGAACAGGCGGGTCTGGTCGGGGAACGCCAGCAAGCGCCGGATCGAGCGGTACAGCGTACGGGCGTCGGCGCCGGGGAAATCGCAACGGGCAGTACCGTAGTCAGGCATGAACAAGGTGTCGCCGACGAACACCGCGGTCTCACCCGCATCCTCGATCATGAAGCTCATGCATGCAGGCGTGTGCCCAGGGGTGTGCAATGCACGCGCATGCAGGTTGCCGATGCGGAAACCTTCTTCGTCTTCGAACAGCACATCGAATTGGCTGCCATCACGGGCAAAGCCACGCTCGGCGTTGAACAGGCTGCCAAAAACCTTCTGCACCTGGGTGATGTGCGCACCAATGGCGGTATGGCCGCCAAGCTTCTCCTTCAGGTAGGCCGCTGCCGATAGGTGGTCGGCATGCACATGTGTTTCAAGTATCCAGCGCACGCTGGCGTGCAATTCAGCCACGCGCTCGACCAGCCGATCTGCTGAGGCAGTACAGGTGCGCCCGGCCTTGGGGTCGTAATCCAGCACGCTGTCGATCAACGCGCACTGCCGGGTTTCACAGTCCATGACCAGGTAGCTGATGGTCGAGGTCGCCTCATCGTAAAAGGCGTCCACGTGAAGGTTGTTGCCGATGATCATCACGTTCTCCAGTTATCCGCCGCGTCTATTCAACGCGTAGGCAGTGACAGGAGGTATATCAAGATGCATGCCAGGCTCTTTATCGTGCCGGGCCCAACGAAACCGAGGCAGTGCTGACAGCACCTGGCTGAATTGGCAGCATGATTGGCAGTCGACTGTCAGCCAATGGCAGTGTTTGGCAGTCCTTGTTACCCTGCATCCATCATCCGAACGGTGCTGTCATGCCTGAAACCCATCCGTTTATCCTGGCGCTGGTTTCCTACCTCGAGCACGATGCCCTGCCGACCATCGTGCTGGACACCGACTACAACATCCTGGCAGCCAATGCTGAGTATCGCCGCCAGTTCGGCCAGCACGAACAAGCACCCCTAGGGGAAAAGTGCCACAGGGTGTCGCACCACTATGCCGTGCCATGCGACCAGGCTGGCGAACATTGCCCGATGCGCAAAGCCTGGGACAGCAAGGTCGCGGAGCGTGTGTTGCACATTCACCACACGCCACGTGGGCCCGAGCACGTGGATGTAGAGCTGCGGCCGATCCTGGACGAACAGGGTACGGTGGTAGCCTTTGTCGAACGCTTGACCACCATCACCCTGGCCTCGGCCCAGCCGCAAGAGCAAGGGCTGGTCGGCCGTGCGCCGGCCTTCAAGGCAGCCCTGGCCAGCCTGCAACGCGCGGCGCCAGCGCAGATCCCTGTCTTGCTGCAAGGTGAGTCAGGCACCGGCAAGGAGCTGTTCGCCCGTGCGCTGCACATGGGTAGCGCCAGGGCAAACGGCCCACTGGTGGTGGTGGACTGCACCGGCTTGACCGAGTCATTGTTCGAGAGCGAACTGTTCGGGTACGAAAAAGGCGCGTTCACCGGTGCCAACCAGCGCAAGATCGGCCTGGCCGAAGCCGCCCATGGCGGCACGCTGTTCCTTGATGAAATTGGTGAAGTGCCGCTGGCGATGCAGGTGAAGCTGTTGCGCCTGATCGAGTCTGGCAGCTTCCGCCCGGTAGGCAGCCTGCGCACAGTGCATTCGGATTTCCGCCTGGTGTCGGCCACGCACAAACCCCTCAGGCAAATGGTTGCCGATGGCAGCTTCCGTGAAGACCTGTACTACCGCATCAGCGGCTTCCCGATTCGCCTGCCGGCACTACGTGAGCGGGTAGAGGACCTTCCCTTGCTGGCGCAGAGCCTGCTGCAACGCATGGCGGGCACATCGGTCCCCAGCTTGAGTGACGATGCCTTGCAGCGCCTTGCCTTGCATCCGTTCCCGGGCAACATCCGCGAGCTGCGCAATGTTCTGGAACGGGCGCGGTTGTTCGCTGATGATGGGGTGATCAGGCCGGAGCACCTGCCCGAGGACATCGGCGCGCAAACGCCGGTGAGCCGTGGCGCAAAGCGCCGTGACCTCGGTGAACTGGCCCAGGCTCTGGAACAGTTCAAAGGTTCGCGCAGTGAGCTGGCGCTTCATTTGGGCATGAGCGAACGCACGTTGTACCGTCGCTTGAAAGCGCTTGGGCTGCGCTAGCTTCGTGTTTTCGCCAGGCCACCTTTACCGGACCTTTACCGCTGTCCTGACATTAAACGACCTGGTTCATGGTCTGATTGGTTAACCGTACCCGGTAACTGAAAGATTCAGCCGGGCGTTAATACACAGAGGACCGCAACGATGAAAAAGACCCTGACCATGATGTGCGCGGCGCTGATGCTCAGCGCACCTCTGGCAAGCTTCGCGCAGCCTGGTCCACCTGACCGTCATGATGGCGGCCCAGGGCACCCAGGCAACCCGCCCCACGCTCAGCCGCAGGGCCGCCACGACAATGGCCGCGGGCCTGCTTATCGCGACCCGAACTTCCACCCGCAAAAAGGTATGCGGGTACCCCACCAGCAGTGGCGCCGCGGCCATGTGGTAGACCCGCATTACCGTGGTGACCGTTACTGGGTAACCGACTGGAAGGCGCGGCACCTGTATGCACCTCCGCGCGATCACCGCTGGTTGTACGTGAACGGTGACTACGTACTGGTCGCCATCGCCAGCGGAGTGATCGTCAATATTCTCAGCGGCTACTGATGTGTGGGAACACGCTGTTCAGTTAGCAACTGGGGCTGAACTACGCGCCAGGATGTGCTCGGGCATGTTCGATCACCATGTGGTGCCTGCCTCGAACGCTTCGCAAAAAACCCGCAGTAGTGAAATGCCTGTCAGTTAAGTAATTTGGGGCCGCTGTGCGACCCTTCGCGGGCACGCCCGCTCCCACAGGGGATCGCGCATTTCTTGAGTTCAGCGCCAAACATGTGGGAGCGGGCTTGCCCGCGAAGGGCTGCAAAGCAGCCCCAGTAACGCTTAACTGACAGGCATTACGCAGTAGCGGTTTTTTTTGGTGACCGGTAGGTGTCAGACTTTGAACCCGGCCGGTGTAGGTTCACAAAATAGGTGATAGGCCAGACCCCGTGAAATTGGAAGCTTGGCCATTTTTTTTGTGAAATGAAGGGGTGCTTTTCACAGAAAAGCCGAGAAAGCCCTACTCACCAATCACAAAAGTTGATTGGCCTGGAAAGGGCCAGTGTGTTCTCCCTTTACGACCGACGCGTGACTTTTCGGTAAGGGATGAGGAGTAGTCGCAGCGATCCTTTAGCTCCCAGTCTGGCGACCTTGGGTTCAGAATCCGACTGGCAATGCCCGTCGTCACTACTTCAGAGGAACCAGCTTCCTCTGCTGCCAGAATTGCGGGGGGGCTCATGCTGGTACCCAGGCCCGACAAATGCGCAGTTGCAGCCCTCAATTGCAAGGCTATCCAAGGCGGCACGCGTGTCAATCAAGATCTGATGCATGACGATGGCCGGCCTCACGGAGGTGAAACCGGAGATTCAGAATGACTAAACCGGCCCCGTAGACACCAACCTCCACGAAGGCCGCTATCGATCCAAAGCTGTCCTTGAAGAAAGGTAGCTAACGGCATCTATCTACAGTTTTCGGGGCGATTCACTCGTCTGAGGCTCAGGAGCACCAGGATGGGCGTCAAGGAGGTGGTCATCTTGAGGTGGACTATGCTGACCAGTTGCTCTCAAATCTAATCGTGAGGTCCTCCATGGCAACCCCCATGAATCGCCCCTGGTTTTCTAGACACTCTCCAAGCTCAGGAAATAGCGTTTCTCATACTCTACTGGAGACAGCTGCA
>NZ_CAMZMX010000052.1:0-35698 GCF_947311875.1 Pseudomonas sp. PARCl1 | reverse complement strand
CGGGCGTGCCCGCGAAGCAGGCGACGCGGTGTCTGGCACCGGCTGCGCCGGTGTTCGCGGGCACGCCCGCTCCCACAGGAACCGTGTGATCTTCGAGTCCTGCATTTTGGCTGTTGATCTACACCCTCTTCGGCTGAGGCAACACCAGATCCCTCTCTCAAGACACAAGCGGCCTTGTGTCGCGACAGGGCTGCGCAGCAGCCCCGGGATCAGCCATGGCGCACCACCTTGCGCACGCAGTCCTCGGGGTTCAACATCCGCCCATCCAGGCTTCTCACCTGTAACGGTTCCAGCAAACCGCTTTCCACCAGCCACTTGAGCCGTGAGGCGAGGATGGTCTTCGCCAGCCCCAGATTCTTCTGAAACTCACTGAAGCGACGCAGGCCATCAAAAGCATCGCGAAGGATCATCAGCGCCCAGCAATCACCCAGCACCTCCTGGCGCTGTTGCTGCTGACGCTTTCATGGCTGCCCACGGCCATGCTCGGGCAATCCGTGATGGCCTTTGTCCTTGGCGTGCTGATGCTGGATTTTGCCGTGCAGGCAATGCATGTCACCAACCAGACGGTGTTGCTGGCCGGGCATGGCCATCAGCGCGGCGGCCCTGGCTTATTGGCTGTGGCTGCAACGCGCAAGGGCGGCCGGAGCCGCCCTGCAGTGTTCCGGTCAGAACTTGTAGCCTAGGCCGACCATGTACACCCATGGGTCGACATCCACGTCGACCTTGGTCTTGCTGTAGCCCAGCGCGGTGGGGCCGTTGACGCTGGCCTTGGTGTCGATGTCCACATACCAGACCGCGGCGTTGACCAGCAGGTTGTCCGTGAGCATGTAGTCCATGCCCAACTGGCCGGCGATACCTACCGAGTCTTGCAGCTTCAGGTTACTGAAGCCCTGCTGCTTGCGGGCGCTGCTGAGGTCTTCATCGAAGAACAGGGTGTAGTTGATACCGACGCCGGCATACGGCTGGAACTTGGAGTTCGGTTCCATCGGGTAGTACTGCAGCGACAGTGTTGGCGGCAGTTGCTTGATGTCGGCCAGCTTGCCGTCCAGCCCGCCACCCAGGCCTTTTACGCCTACGGTGTGCTTGAACGGCGTAGCCGCCAGCAGCTCCAGGCCAACGTGGTCGGTGAGCATGTAGGCGAAGGCCAGGCCCAGCTGGGTGTCGCTGTCCAGTGTCGCCTTGGTGCCCGAAACCTTGTTGCCGTCGAATTTCAGGTCGCTGCTGCTCTCATTCGGCGCAGTGGTGATTGCACCGGCGCGAACGATGACATCACCCGCCTGGTGGGCGTGGGCAACAGGGGCGGCGAAGGCCAGTGCCGCGAATGCGGCCCCGAGCAAGGACTTGTTCATGGAAGCTCCCAGAGGACGTTAATAATCGAGTAGTCCAATGGTACGGATGGGTCTAAACAGAATGTTTGACCCAGCTCAACGAAGCGTCTTCATGAACCGGTAATAGCGCTCACTTCAGCTCATAAGCGTAGATTTTGTCGGCTTCCATCTGGTAGCCGGCATCGGCCAGTTCGCTGCTGGAGGCTTTGACCTGCATCTTTCCCTCGATCCAGTAGGGTTGATAAAGGTCTTCGACGCGCACGCCCATTTCGCTGAAAATGTGCACGATCTGGTTCGAGGGCGGTGGCGGCACATGGATGCACGCGCCGTAGTAAGGCACCAGCAGAAACTCGGTGGTGCGCCCCTCCTCGCTGACTTCCAGCGGCACGATATACCCGGGCAGTTTGACCTGCTGGCCATCGAGGCTTTTCACCACCGGCGCGTTCGGCGCCTGCTGCCGGGCTGCTGGCGCAGACTCGGCGGCCAGCGCGTTGCTCAATTGCGACATGTCGTGCAAGGGGGTGAGTTGCGGTGGAATGACCGGGGCGCCTTCCGGGATCAGCGCTGGCCAGTCGAGCTCCTTGGGTTCGGCGGCCCACAGCGGCATCGCTGCCGCAAGCAGCAGGATCAGCAGCGTTCGCAGTGTCGGCTTCTTCGCGGGTGAACCCGCGAAGCAGGCGGTGAGGTGTTTGATCATTACGCGCACTCATAGGTGTATGGACAGGCCATCGGCCAACGACTGCCGATAGGCGCGCCACGCTGGCACGCTGCCCATCAGCAGTGCAGCCCCCAGGATGATAGCCAGCAAGCTCCATTCATGAGCGCTCGGCAGCGCCAGCGGCAGGTACAAACCATAGTTGGCCTGTACATACCCCTGTGCCAGGGCGATACCCGCATACAGCAAGCCCAGCCCGGCGACGATGCCGACTGCCGCCAGTGACAGCGCCTCCAGCACCAGCAGCCCGGCGATATGCCACGGCCTGGCCCCTACGGAACGCAAGATCGCCATCTCCCGGCGGCGTTCGTTGAGGCTGGTGAGAATGGCCGTGAGCATGCCGATCAGGCCCGTGAGCACAACGAACAGAGAAACCACGAACAAGGCTTGTTCGGCCGTGCCCATCAGGCTCCACAGCTCCTGCAAGGCAACGCCAGGCAGGATCGCCAGCAGCGGTTCGTTGCGGTACTCGTTGATTTCCCGCTGCAGGCTGAACGTGGCGATCTTGTTGTTCAGGCCCAGCATGAACGCCGTGATGGCGGCAGGTTGCAGGTCCATGCTGCGTGCTTGCTCGGCGCTGATGCGCCCGGCGCCACGTGCCGGCACGCCATTGTGCCAGTCGATATGGATCGCCTCCATGCCGCCCAGGCTGATGTGCAGGGTGCGGTCGACCGGTGTGCCGGTACGCTTGAGCACGCCCACCACGGTGAACGGTTTGTCGTCATGCTTGACCAGGCTGATTGCGGCCACACCGTGCGCCAGCACCAGCTTGTCCCCCAGCTTGTAATGCAGTGCCTCGGCCACTTCGGCACCCAGTACCACCTCGAACGGGTCACTGGCGAATTCGCGGCCCTGGCTCAGCTGCAGGTGCTGTTTGCGGCCGTACTGGTAATGCTCGAAGTAGTCGGCAGTGGTGCCCATTACCCGGTAACCGCGGTGCGAGTCGCCCAGCGAGATCGGAATCGCCCACTTCACCCGTGCGTCATGGGCGTAGTGCTGAAAGCTGTCCCAGCGGATGTTGTTGGTGGCGTTGCCGATCCGGAATACCGAATACAGCAGCAGGTTCACCGAACCGGAGCGCGCGCCCACGATCAGGTCGGTACCGCTGATGGTACTGGCGAAGCTGGCACGGGCCTCGGTCCGCACCCGCTCCACGGCCAATAGCAGGCATACCGACAGGGCGATGGCAAAGGCCGTGAGAAAAGCGGTGAAACGGCGGTTGGCCAGGCTGGCCAGGGCAAGGCGGAGCAGGTACATCAGGCCTCCACGGGCTTGGCTGCACGGTTGAGTTCGGCCAGCGACAGGTGGCGATCGAACAGCGGCGCCAGGCTCTGGTCGTGGCTGACGAACAGCAGGCTGGCACCAGCGGCCCGGCACTCATCGAACAGCAGGCGGATGAACACCTCACGGGTGTCGGCGTCCAGCGCCGAGGTCGGCTCGTCGGCGATCACCAACTCGGGTTGACCGATCAGCGCGCGGGCTGCGGCAACCCGCTGTTGCTGGCCTATCGACAGGCTGTCGGCACGGCGCGCCAGCAGTGTCGGGTCGCCCAGCCCCAGGTGGGCGAGCAGTTCGCCTGCCGCCTGGTGGACACTGCCATGGCGCTGGATGGCCCGTTCCGCCCGGCTGCGGGAAAAGCGGCATGGCAGTTCGACGTTCTCCCTAACCGACAGGAAGGGCAGCAAGTTGAACTGCTGGAAGATATAGCCGGTGTGGTCGACGCGGAACCGGTCGCGTGCACCTTGGCCCAGCGCGGCCAGGTCCTGGCCAAGCAGCCGGATTCGCCCTTGGTCCGCTCGGTTCACCCCGCCCAGCAGGCCCAGCAGGGTGGTCTTGCCACTGCCGCTGGGGCCTTTGAGAAACAGGGCCTCACCGGCTTGCAGGCGAAACGCCGGGATGTCCAGCAGCGGCGCCTGGCCGGGCCAGGCGAACACCAGGTCCTGCAGGTCAATCAGTGCCTGATTCATCTCAGAACGCGACCATGGCCTTGGCGGGCGAGGTTTCAACGCCTTTCTGGCCGTTGGGGCCGATTAGCTGCACGTTGATTTTTTGCGTGGCCGGGAAGGCTTTGTACAGGGGGGCCAGGTCCAGCTGGGTGAGTTTCTCCGGGGTGGCGCATGTCAGCTGGTAGTGGGCATTGATATCGCTGTGCATGCGGCCCCTCTCATGCTCGTCACCGTCGTCGTCCGCTTTGGCGGCGTCACCGAACAACGGGCTTTCCAGCGCTTGCTGGTCTTCCTTGCAGCCGGCTGCCGAGGCCAGGCCGAACAGCTTCAACGGTTGTTCCAGCTGCTGGCGCACCGCGGCAACCTTGGCCTTGTCGGCGTCGCTGCTGGCAGCGTGCTCGAAACCAACCAGGTTCATGGCGGGGCTGTCCAGCTCCAGTTCCAGAGTGTTGCCTTCGAGCACGACATTGAGCTTGGCCACGCCGTGTTCATGCGCGCCCAAGGTGCCATGGGCGTGGTCGTGATCATGGTCATGGTCTTCGTGGGCATGGGCCACGGCCAGTGGCAGCAAAGCGAAGGGCAGGGCGAGCAACAGGCGACGCATGAGAGGCTCCGGGGCGGGCTGGGTGATTGGGTTATGTTATAACAACTTTTCTGCGTCCTGCCAGCCCGCATGGTGCAGGTTTCATCTTGCGGTAGCATGGGCCATCGACCTTGCTCAAGGAATGCATCGTGAGAATTCGTGGACAGATTGGGGAATGGCCGGTGGACCTGACCATCGAGCTTGAGCCTGAAGAGTGGGCGCAGTTCGGGCGGCAGATTGATGTACCGGTGGTAGCGCAGGCCGCAGCAACACAAACCGTGGCGGCGCCGCGCCAGGATGACGGGCAATGGGTAGCAGCGTGTGATGTATTGCGCCTTGCCGGGCAAATGAGCGGGCCGCAGTTGCTGGACCGGCTGGGAGGGTTGGCGGGGAGCACGGCGGCGGGCAAGCGATTGCTGGTGCGCTTGCGGCACAGCAGTGATGTGAAGGTGAAAAGCGGCGTGGACGCGCCGGTTTATCACTGGGTGGGATAAGCCTGTATTGCCTGTGCTGGCCTCTTCGCGGGCATGCCCGCTCCCACAGGTATTGCACCAGTCTCGAGTTCGGTGGGTATCCTGTGGGAGCGGGCGTGCCCGCGAACGAGGGCGAAGCCCTCGCAATGCTTTTGGGCTAGAACAGCGCCGCCGACAGCTTGCGACGATAAACCCCAACCAGCGGGTGATCGCCACCCAGCAGTTCAAAGACCTGCAGCATCGCCTTCTGCGGCAGCCCATTGTCATAGCTGCGGTTACGCTGGAACAGCTTCAGCAACCCTTCCAGCGCCGCCTCATACTGCTGGCGCGCCAACTGCTGGACGCTCAGCTGGTAGGCGGCTTCATCATCCTCGGGGTTCTGGGCCAGGCGGCTTTTCAGCTCCGCCACTTCCGGCAGGCTGGCCGCTTGGCGCAGGAAGGTCAGTTGGGCCTTGGCGCCGGCCAGTGCGGCCTTGTGCTCATCGCTCTTGACCGCGTCCAGTACCACCTGCGCTTCCCCCAGTTCGCCACGTTCGGCCAGGCAACGGGCGTACAGGATCAGTGCCTCGGCATTGCTGTTGTCTTCACCCAGCAGGGCCTGCAACAGCGCTTCTGCTTCGGCGAAACGGCTTTCGGCGAACAGCGCCTTGGCCTGCTCCAGCGGCGATGCCTGCGGTGCGGCAGGCATTTGCACGTGCGGCTCGAGCATGGCGCGGATCGCCGATTCCGGCTGGGCACCGGCAAAGCCGTCCACCGGCTGGCCGTCCTTGAACAGCACAACGGTCGGCAGGCTGCGAATGCCGAACTGGGCGACCACCTGTTGTTCCACGTCGCAGTTGATCTTGGCCAGCAGCAGTTCGCCCTGGTAGCCCTCGGCGATCTTCGCCAGCAAGGGCATCAGTGCCTTGCATGGCGCACACCACTCGGCCCAGAAATCCACCAGCACCGGTTTGTGGAAGGAGTTCTCGATCACCAGCTGCTGGAAGGTGGCATCGGTAGCGTCGAAAATGTAAGGCGTGTCTTGGCTCATTGCGCTTCTCGCAAACTCGTGAATACCACCACTATAAGGTGTCGCGGCTGGCGTGGTACAGGCTGACCCGGCGGAATTCGTGCGGCTCGGCCAGGTCGGGCAGGGTCAGCGCTTCAAGCACCCCCAGCTGCTGGTAGAGCGGGTGGCTGAAGTCGCGTACCCGCGAGTCGGCCACCAAGGCCTGGCGACCACGGCCAAGAAAAGTATCCAGAAGCGGCAGGTTGGCACGGTCGTACAGCACGTCGGCGACCAGGATCAGGTCGAAGCGGTCGTCCTCGGCGAAGAAGTCGTCGCTGTAGCCCAGTTGCACACCGTTCAGTGCGGCATTCGCGCGGCAGGCTTGCAGGGCCAGTGGGTCCAGGTCGCAGGCCACCACCTCCCGGGCACCCGCGCGGGCGGCAGCGATGCCGGCAATGCCGGACCCGGCGCCAAAGTCCAGCACCCGCTTGCCGGCCACCCATTCCGGGCGCTCGGCCAGGTAACGGGCCATGGCCAGGCCACTGGCCCAGCAGAAGCTCCAGTAGGGCGGGTCTTCCAGAATGCGCCGGGTTTCGTCGCTGCTGAAGGCGCGGTCCATGTTCTGGTCGTCGATCAGCCACAGTTTCAAGGCGCAGCCGGGCAGTTCGCTGACGACCAGCCGCGCTTCACCGATCAGGCCGCTGAGTGCCTGCTGCAGGGCGAGCGGTGCCACTCAGGGCGCCTTCTCGAAACGTAGCGGCCCGGTGGCCTGGGTCTGCGCCTGGGTGATGCGCAGCGGCGGCAGGTGCATGATCAGCTGGCCGGAGCGGCTGGCGCGGCCACGCAATTCCACGCGTGCGCCGGCCGGGAAGGCTTCGGGGTTGAAGCGCAGTTGGTAGGGCAGGGCCTGGCCGGTAGCGGTCAGGTTGCTGCTGGCCAGCAGGCGTTGCGGGCGGTCGCGTTCGTCGATCACCAGCAACGCCAGTTCCACGTCGGCGCCGGCCGGGATTTCCAGCAAAGTGCCGCTCAACTCGCGCTGGTAGGCCGGAAGCGGGCCGGGCGCTTCGGCGGTTTTGGCCACGTGGGCCGGTGCCGGCGCAACGGAGGTATCGGTCTTCGGCCTGTCGCTGCCGCAGGCGGCGAGCAGGGCGGCGCAGCACAGCACGACGAGCGCTCGGTAGTGCATGGAGGAGTCCTTAACGGGCAGATTTCCCATGGATGTTAACCCCTTTGGCTTGTCTTGCCAGTGCAATGCGCTACCATGGCCCTCCCTTTTTTTGTTGCCTGCCACCATGCACTGTCCCTTTTGCGGTGCCAACGACACCAAGGTCATCGACTCTCGCCTCGTCGCCGAGGGCGAGCAGGTGCGCCGCCGCCGCGAATGCGTGGCCTGTGGCGAGCGCTTCACCACCTTCGAAACCGCCGAGCTGGTGCTGCCCCGGCTGATCAAGCAAGACGGCACGCGCCAGCCTTTCGACGAAGACAAGCTGCGTGCCGGCATGCAGCGGGCGCTGGAAAAACGCCCGGTCAGCGTCGAGCGCCTGGAAGCGGCGCTGGCGCACATCAAGAGCCGCCTGCGTGCCACTGGCGAGCGCGAAGTCAAGTCGCTGGTGGTGGGTGAAATGGTCATGGCCGAGCTGCGCAAGCTCGATGAGGTGGCCTACATCCGCTTTGCCTCGGTGTACCGGCGCTTCCAGGACCTCGACGAGTTCCGTGAAGAAATCGACCGCCTGGCCCGCGAGCCGGCCAAAGAGTGAACATGCCCAGCCAAGCCGCGATTCTTGACGCCCACTACATGGCGCGTGCGCTGGAGCTGGCGCGCAAAGGCCTGTTCACCACCCACCCGAACCCCCGCGTAGGCTGCGTGATCGTGCGCGACGGCGAAGTGGTCGGGGAGGGCTGGCACGTGCGCGCCGGTGAGCCCCATGCCGAAGTGCATGCCCTGCGCCAGGCCGGGGAACGCGCCCGTGGCGCGTGTGCCTATGTCACCCTGGAGCCTTGCAGCCACCATGGCCGCACGCCCCCGTGCGCCGAAGCGCTGGTCAAGGCGGGTGTGGCCCGGGTGGTAGCGGCCATGCAGGACCCTAACCCGCAAGTGGCAGGGCGGGGGCTGCGGCGCCTGGCCGAGGCCGGCATCGAAGTAGCCAGTGGTGTGCTCGAGGCCGAGGCCCGCGCCCTGAACCCGGGCTTTCTCAAGCGCATGGAGCATGGCGTGCCGTACGTGCGCGCCAAGCTGGCCATGAGCCTTGACGGCCGTACCGCCATGGCCAGTGGTGAAAGCCAGTGGATCACCGGCCCGGCCGCGCGCTCGGCCGTGCAGCGCCTGCGCGCCCGCTCCAGCGTGGTGCTGACCAGCGCCGCCAGCGTGCTGGCCGACAACGCGCGCATGACCGTACGGGGCAGCGAGTTGGGCCTGGATGCCGAAACCACCGCCCTGGCCCTCAGCCGCCCACCACTGCGCGTGTTGGTCGATGGCCGCCTGCGCCTGCCGCTGGATGCGCCATTCTTCCAGGCCGGGCCGGCCCTGGTGGTAACAGCTGTCGCAGATGACCCCGGTTATGCCGCTGCCGGCCACGAACTGCTCTGCCTGCCGGGTGACAATGGCCAGGTCGACCTGGCGGCGCTGCTGCATGCCCTGGGCGCGCGTGGCGTCAACGAAGTGCTGCTGGAAGCCGGTGCCAGCCTGGTCGGTGCCTTTGCCCGCCTTGGCCTGGTGGACGAGTACCAGTTGTTCGTCGCTGGTACCTTCCTCGGCTCCCATGCCCGCCCATTGCTGGACTGGCCAATGGAGCGGATGAGCGAAGCACCGCGGCTGAAAATTACCGAAATGCGCGCAGTGGGCGATGACTGGCGGGTCACAGCCGTGCCCCTGCCGGCGCCCGGCGTATAATGCCGGGCTTGCCCCGTGCAAACCGTTTTGAGGAAGACCCCATGTTCACCGGCATCATCGAATCCATTGGCAGCATCCGCAGCCTGACCCCCAAGGGCGGCGACGTTCGCGTCTACGTCGAAACCGGCAAGCTGGACCTGGGTGACGTCAAGCTGGGCGACAGCATCGCCGTCAACGGCGTGTGCCTGACCGCCGTGGAACTGCCTGGTGACGGCTTCTGGGCCGACGTCAGCGTCGAAACCCTCAAGCGCACTGCCTTCATCGACCTCAAGAGCGGCAGCAAGGTCAACCTGGAAAAAGCCCTGACCCCTACCACCCGCCTTGGCGGGCACCTGGTCAGCGGCCATGTCGACGGGGTGGGTGAAATCATCTCGCGCAGCGATAACGCCCGCGCCATCCAGTTCCGCGTACGCGCACCGAAGGAGCTGGCCAAGTACATCGCCCACAAGGGCTCGATCACCGTCGACGGCACCAGCCTGACGGTCAACGAAGTCAATGGCGCCGAGTTCGAGCTGACCATTGTCCCGCACACCCTGTCCGAAACCATCATGGCCGACTACCGCGCAGGGCGTCGGGTGAACCTTGAGGTCGATCTGCTGGCCCGTTACCTGGAGCGCTTGCTGCTGGGTGACAAGGCCGCCGAACCGAGCAAGGGCAGTGGCATTACCGAAAGCTTCCTGGCCGCCAACGGCTTCTTGAAATCCTGATTGAGAAGGGGGTGCCGCGTGGCGCTCAACAGCATCGAAGAACTGGTCGAAGACATCCGCCAGGGTAAAATGGTCATCCTCATGGATGACGAAGACCGCGAGAACGAAGGCGACATCATCATGGCCGCCGAGTGCTGCCAGCCCGAACACATCAACTTCATGGCCAAGCATGCCCGTGGCTTGATCTGCATGCCGATGACCCGTGAGCGTTGCGAAACGCTGAAGCTGCCATTGATGGCGCCGCGCAACGGCTCGGGCTTCGGCACCAAGTTCACCGTGTCGATCGAAGCCGCCGAAGGCGTCACCACCGGCATCTCCGCCGCCGACCGCGCGCGCACCGTGCAAGCCGCTGCTGCCCGGGACGCCAGGGCCGAAGACATCGTCAGCCCTGGCCACATCTTCCCGCTGATGGCCCAGCCTGGCGGCACCCTGGCGCGTGCCGGCCACACCGAAGCGGCCTGCGACCTGGCGCGCATGGCCGGTTTCGAGCCAAGCGGCGTGATCTGCGAAGTGATGAACGACGACGGCACCATGTCGCGCCGCGCCGAGCTGGAAGTCTTTGCTGCCGAGCATGGCCTGAAGATCGGCACCATCGCCGACCTGATCCACTACCGCATGATTCACGAGCGCACCGTGCAACGGGTGTCCGAGCAACCGGTAGAGAGCGAGCTGGGTGAGTTCAACCTGGTCACCTACCGCGATGCGGTGGAGGGCGACGTGCACATGGCCCTGACCCTGGGCAAGATCTGCGCTGAAGAGCCGACCCTGGTGCGGGTACACAACATGGACCCGCTGCGCGACCTGCTGCTGGTCAAGCAACCGGGCCGCTGGAGCCTGCGTGCGGCCATGGCGGCCGTGGCCGAAGCCGGCAGCGGCGTGGTCCTGCTGCTGGGCCACCCGCTGGACGGCGACGTGCTGTTGGCGCACATCCGCGAAAGCGCCGGCGACCTACCGGCCAAGGCACCGACCACCTACAGCACCGTGGGTGCTGGCTCGCAGATCCTGCGCGACCTCGGGGTGCGCAAGATGCGCCTGATGAGTTCGCCAATGAAGTTCAACGCGATATCCGGATTCGATCTGGAAGTTGTAGAATACGTGCCCTCCGAGTGACTTGAGGCGGCAATGACGCCCCCAGCTCGAGTCCAGACCCCTGTCGAGGCCGCTTGCAAGCGGCCTCGCTCTTGAATATGAGAATATCGGAATGACCCTGAAGACCATCGAAGGTACCTTCATCGCCCCCAAAGGTCGCTATGCTTTGGTGGTTGGCCGCTTCAACAGCTTCGTTGTCGAAAGCCTGGTAAGCGGTGCCGTTGACGCCCTGGTTCGCCACGGTGTCAGCGAAAGCGACATCACCATCATCCGTGCCCCGGGTGCATTCGAAATTCCGCTGGTGGCACAGAAGGTCGCCCAGCAAGGCGCCTACGACGCGATCATCGCCCTGGGCGCCGTGATCCGTGGCGGTACCCCGCACTTCGAATACGTGGCGGGCGAATGCACCAAGGGCCTGGCCCAGGTGTCCATGGAGTTCGGTGTTCCGGTGGCCTTCGGCGTACTGACCGTCGATTCCATCGAGCAGGCCATCGAGCGTTCCGGCACCAAGGCTGGCAACAAAGGTGCTGAAGCTGCCCTGTCCGCTCTGGAAATGGTCAGCCTGCTGGCGCAGTTGGAGGCCAAGTGATTAGCGACGAAAGCGATCGTTTCAACCCGCGCGATCCAAAACCTGCGGATGCCGGCAAGCCCTCCAAGAGCGCCAAGCGTCGCGAAGCCCGCAAGCTTGCGACCCAGGCCCTCTATCAATGGCACATGGCCCAGCATTCGCTGAACGAGATCGAAGCGCAGTTCCGGGTGGATAACGATTTCACCGATGTCGACGGTGCCTACTTCCGCGAGATCCTGCATGGGGTCCCGGCAATCAAGGACGAAATCGACAAAGCGCTGGCCCCGTGCATGACCATTGCCCTGGACGAGCTCGACCCTGTGGAACTGGCCGTGCTGCGCCTGTCCACCTGGGAGCTGATCAAGCGCATCGACGTACCGTACCGTGTGGTCATCAACGAAGGCGTGGAGCTGGCCAAGGTCTTCGGTGCTACCGACGGTCACAAGTTCGTCAACGGTGTGCTCGACAAGCTTGCCCCGTCCCTGCGTGAAGCAGAAGTCAAGGCGAACAAGCGCTGATCCCGGCGCTGCCTGGCCATGGGTGAATTCGAGCTGATCAACCATTACTTCGCCGCCGCGCCCTGTGCGCAAGGCGGCGAAGGCGTGGCCCTGGGGATCGGCGACGATTGCGCCTTGCTCGACCTTCCCCCCGGTGAACAATTGGCGGTGTCGACCGACACGCTGGTGGCCGGGGTGCATTTCCCTGCCGTGTGCGACCCGCAACTGCTGGGCCAGCGGTCGCTGGCCGTGGCGGCCAGTGACCTGGCCGCCATGGGCGCCACCCCGATCGGCTTCACCCTTGCCCTGACCCTGCCAAGCGTTGGCCCGGACTGGCTTGCAGCCTACGCCAACGGCCTGAGCCGCATGGCGCACCGCTGCCGCATGAGCCTGATCGGCGGCGACACCACCCGTGGCCCATTGAGCATCACAGTGACCGTGTTCGGCCGGGTGCCGGCTGGCCAGGCGTTGCGCCGCAGCGGTGCGCGGCCAGGCGACTTGCTGTGTGTTGGCGGCACCCTGGGCAAGGCCGCCGGTGCCTTGCCGCTGGTACTGGGCGAGCGCCAGGCGCCCGCCGAGCTTGCCGAGCCGCTGCTGGCCCATTACTGGTCGCCGATGCCGCAGCTCACCCTGGGTACATGGCTGCGGGGCAGGGCCACGGCGGCGCTCGACGTCTCCGATGGCCTGCTAGCCGATTGCGGGCATATCGCCAAGGCGTCCGGGGTGGCACTTGAGGTGAACCTGGCCCAGGTGCCAGTGTCTCCTGCCTTGCAGGCATTCCTCGGCCACGAGGCGGCACTGCAGGCAGCACTCACCGGTGGCGATGATTACGTACTGGCCTTCACCTTGCCGCCTGCAGCACTGCCGCCCCTGGCCGAGCTTGGCTTCATCGAGGTACACACCATTGGTCGTGTGCTGCAAGGTCGCGGTGTGACCCTGCGCGACGCACAGGGCCAGGACATCACCCCCGCCCAGCGGGGCTATCAACACTTTAGGGAGACACCGTGACCGATCACCCCAACCAGGTGCCTGCGGAGTTCGTTCCGCCTTCGGTCTGGCGCAACCCATGGCACTTCATCGCGTTCGGCTTTGGTTCCGGCACCTTGCCCAAGGCACCGGGTACCTGGGGCTCGCTGGTGGCCATACCGTTCATCCCCCTGTGGCAGATGCTGCCCGACTGGGGCTACTGGCTGTTGCTGGGCATCAGCATGCTGTTCGGCATCTGGCTGTGCGGCAAGGTCGCCAATGACTTGCGTGTGCACGATCATGAAGGCATTGTCTGGGATGAAATCGTTGGCATGTGGATCACCCTCTGGCTGGTGCCGGAAGGCTGGCAGTGGCTGCTGGCAGGGTTCCTGATGTTCCGTTTCTTCGACATCCTCAAGCCGTGGCCCATCCGCTGGATCGACCGCCATGTGCACGGGGGCGTCGGCATCATGCTCGACGATATCCTGGCCGGTGTGTTCGCCTGGCTGGGCATGCAGGTTCTGGTATGGGCGGTTGCCTGAAACAGGGAGCGCGTGAATGGCCATGAGGGTTGTGCTGCTGGCGATGCTGCTGAGTGTCGCCCCGTGGGCGGTGGCTGCCGAAGGCCTGCCAAAGCAGATCCAGCTGGTCAGCGAGGAGTGGATCGACTACACCAATGCTGACGGTACCGGCGTTGCCTGGGACGTTCTGCGCAAGGTGTTCGAGCCGGCCGGGGTCAAGGTGGTGACCCAAAGCGCACCCTACAGCCGCGCGGTCGGGCTGGTGAAACGTGGCGAGGCGGATGCCTGGGTCGGCTCCTACAAGGAAGAGAACGACGACAACCTGTACCCGCGCTGGCACTTCGATATGGATCATATCTATGCGCTGGGGCTGGCCAGCAAGCCTGTGCCCACGTCGCAGAATGTGGGCAAGTACCGCTTGGCCTGGGTACGTGGCTACGACTACGGCAGCTACTTGCCCGATGTGCATGAGTTCCGTGAAATCCAGCGCCGCGAAGGCATTCTGCCGATGCTGGAGCATGACCGTGTGGACTTCTACATCGATTCCCAGACTGAAGTCGATTACGTACTGAACCAGTCATCGCAGCCCGAACGCTTTCGCCGCACCCACGTGGCCGAGCTGCCGCTATACCTGGCCTTTGCCCGCAACGACCAGGCCAAGGCCCTGCGCGACCTGTTCGACAAGCGCATGGCCGAGCTGGTACGCAGTGGCGAGCTGAAGCCGATTTTCGAGCACTGGCGGCAACCGTATCCGTTCACTGCGGATAGCAAACCGCACTGAAGCCGGGCCTGCCTGGCCTAAGTATCGAACTTTTCGATCTTACCCCGCGGTATTCAGCCAGCCCATAGTGTGCAACCTGCTGATACAATCGGCTCACGAGATATGTCCCACTTTTTCCAGGAGCACAACGTGCCCGTCGTCTTTGTTGCCGCCTCTAAACTCCCGACGCCCTTCGCGACCTTCACCATGCATGGCTTTCTTGATGAAGCCACCGGCCGGGAGCATGTGGTGCTCAGCCTGGGTGACATCGCGGATGGTCAGCCGGTGCTGGGGCGCCTGCATTCCGAATGCCTGACCGGCGATGCCCTGTTCAGCCAGCGCTGCGACTGCGGCTCGCAGCTGGAGGCCGCACTGCAGGCAATCGCCCGCGAGGGCCGCGGCGTATTGCTGTACCTGCGCCAGGAAGGCCGTGGCATTGGCCTGCTGAACAAGATTCGTGCCTACGAGCTGCAGGACGGCGGGGCGGACACCGTGGAAGCCAACGAGCGCCTGGGTTTTGCCGCCGACCAGCGTGACTACGCCATGTGCCTGCCCATGCTCGAACACCTGGGCGTGAAGGCGCTGCGGCTGATGACCAACAACCCACGCAAGGTCAAAGCCCTGACCGACATGAGCATCGTGGTTGCCGAGCGAGTACCGCTGCATACCGGGCATAACCCGCACAACCGCTACTACCTGGCAACCAAGGCCGGCAAGCTTGGCCACATGCTGGGCAACGAACACCAGGGCGAGGTGCCCCAGGCGTGACCCGCGCCCAGGTCAAGCGGCGGCTGGCGCTGGCCTGGTGGCAGTACCTGGCGGTGGGCCTGCTGCCGCTGCCGGTCATGAGCTGGGCTTTTGGCGGCGGTGAGGCGCTGGTGCCGATTCTGGCCATGCCGTTGTTCATTGCCGGCGCGGCCACCATGTTCCTCAGCCTGCCACGTTTCGGTGCCTACAAGCATGCACTCATCGCCACCTCGAAAGCCCTGGGTACTGCTGAAGAGCCTGCCGCGTGGATCGAGCTGGCACGGGTACGGCGCCTGGCCATGTTGTACGCCTGCTTCCCGGCCTGGGTCGCAGCGCTGTCTGTAGGGGTCGGTCTTGAAGCGGTACCGCAGATCCTGTTGGCGATATCCACCGTGGTGGTGTTGTCCCTCTACCGCATTCCACGACAGCTCGGCTGATGCGCCTACTGCCTGGCCTGCTGGCACTGTTCGCCTGTGCCGCGCTGGCTGGCGAACCCTTGCGAGTGGTCAGCCTGGCGCCTTCGATGACGGAAATCATGCTCGAACTGCAGGCCGATGACCTGCTGGTGGGTGTGCTTGATGGGGGCGAACGACCAAATGCGTTGCGCGATTTACCCTCGGTAGGCCGCCAAGGCCAGCTGAACATGGAGCGCCTGCTGAGCCTGCGCCCCGACCTGTTGCTGCTGTGGCCAGGCAGCGTGCCGCCGGCGCAACGCGAGCAGCTCAAACGCCTGGGTATCACGACCTTCAGCGCCGAACCCCATGACCTGGACCAGCTCATCGAGCAGATCGCCGCGATTGGCGAGCGCGTCGGCCGTGCCGAGCAAGGGCAGCAGTATGCCCGGGCCCTGCGCGAGCGGTTGCGGCAACTGCGCCAGCAGTACCGACGTGACGAGCCCTTGCAGGTGTTCTACCAGGTGTGGGATCGGCCTTTGTACACCCTTGGTGGCCGCCAGGTGGTGAGCGACGCATTGGCCGTATGCGGGGCGCGCAATGTGTTTGCCGACCTCAGCCAACCGGCGCCGCAGGTGAGTGTGGAGTCGGTGTTGCTACGCAACCCCCAGGTCATCCTGGCCAGTGACCAGGCGCAGTTGACCGGCTGGCTGGCCTGGCCGCAGTTGCGCGCCGTTGCCCACGCCGGTTTGCTGGTGGTACCCGACAAGGGCCTGGAGCGCCCGAGCGGGCAAATGATTGAAGCCACCGCCCGCTTGTGTGCGTTGCTGGCCGCTAAAGCCCCGGCGTCCACGTCACGCTGAACAGCACCGTGCGGCCTTCTTCGCGGTACGGGTAGTAGGCCCCTTCGTAGCTGTCCAGGGCGCGGCTATAGCGGCGGTCCAGCACGTTATCCAGTTTGGCTTCCAGTTTCACTTCGTCGCTGGCAGCCCAACTGCCACGCAGGCCCAGCAAGCTGTGGCCACCGATGCGGTTACGGTTGGCCTCATCGTCATAGCTGCTGCTGACGGCCTGCCAACTGGCGCCCGCGCTGAAACGCCCGAAGTCCCGGTCCAGGTCCAGGCTCAACGTGCGCCGGGAGCGGCGGGCCAGGGTGTGGCCAGTGTCGCGGTCACGTGGGTCGATCAGTGCCATGCCCAACTGGGCGTGCCAACTCGCCCACTGCTGGGACAGGGCCATTTCCAGGCCGTTGATGCGTGCCGAGGCGACGTTGCGCGGGATCGAGTCCTGGCCAAATACGATGGCGTCGCGCAGGTCGGTCCGGTACAGCGAGGTCTCCAGGCGGGTGGTGGTCGCCAGCTGGCTGCGCCACTGCAGCTCATAGCTTTTCGAGTGCTCTGGGTCCAGGTTCGGGTTGCTGTATTGCGGGTAATACAGGTCGTTGAACGTCGGTGCGCGGAAGCCTTCGCTGTAGGACAGCAGCACATCGTTATCCGCGTTCAGCGGCACGGTCAGGCTGCCACTCCAGGTGGTCTGGCCGCCAAACTGCTGGTTGCGGTCGTGGCGCACGCCCAGCTCGGTGGAAAACTGCTCGCCCTGGTAGCGGTGCTGGGCAAATACCGCCCGGTTCCAGCGGCTGTCTTCGGTGAAGTCGGTACTGGCATGGACACGGTCTTCATACCAGTCCCCACCGATCAGCAATGTGTTTTGTTCGCCCAGGGCGAGGTCGTTCTGCCAGGTCAGCTGATCGCGGTAGGTGTTGAATATGAAGCGCTCGGCGCTCAGCTTGTCACGCTTGTCGTCGCGGTTCTCGCTGTGGGCCAGTTCCAGGCGCGAGCGCCAGGCATCGTTGAGCTGCGCAGCGAAATAGCTGCCCAGGCTGCTGACGCTGAAGTCCGTGTAGGGCTTCTGGCCGAAGCTCTCGAAGGTTACCGGGTCGAACCCCCCGAACGGGTTGTCGTATTCACTGCGGCCACGGCTGTCGAGCAGGTTGACCCCGGCCTCGAAGCGCTCGCTGAAGGTGTGGCTCAGGCTCAGGTTGAAGGACTGGTTACGGTAGGCATCATGGTCGCCGTCACTGGCGAAGGATGGGCCAGTCGAGTCGATGCCGGCTGTTTCATCCAGGCTGGCACCGAGGTTGAAGCGGGTCGCGTCGTTGCCGCCGGAAAGCCCCAGGCTACGCTGGACGGTCTGGTGGCTGCCTGCCGCGATGCGCAGCCGCGGCTGCAGGCCGGGCGTGTTGCTGCGGCGGGTGAAGATCTGGATCACCCCGCCGATGGCATCGCTGCCGTACACCGCCGAGCGCGAGCCACGCAGCACTTCCACCCGTTCGATCTGGTCAACGTCGAGGAACTGCAGGCCGCTGTCGCCCGAAGTGGCGTTGGCAATACGTACGCCATCCACCAGCACCAGGCTTTGCGCCGCCTTGGTACCGCGTATGAAGATGCCCGGGAGGCTGCCACGGCCGCCAGTGGGGGCCACTTGCACGCCGGGTACGCGGCTTAGCAGGTCGGTGACGCTGGTGGGTTGCAGGCGGTCGATGTCGGCGCGGGTGAAGACCGTGTTGGCGGCGCTGGTGGCGGTGCGCGACTCGACCTGGCGGCTGGCGCTGATCAGCACGTCGGGGAGCTTCAGCGCGTCATCGCGTTCGGCGGCGATTAACAATGTGGGGGCGCAGAGTAGCGCGGCACAGGCAGATTTCTTCATAAGCAGTACCATTTTGCGAGGGCTGCGCCCTCGATCGCGACACAAGGCCGCTCCTACCGGTATTGCACAAACCGGTAGAGCGGCGCGGTCTCTGTAGGAGCGGCCTTGTGTCGCGAAAGGGCCCCAAGGCGGCCCCGGGGATTACAAGCCGAGCTTGGCCATGCGGGCTTTCACCGAAGCCTCAATCCCGGCCGCATCCAGCCCGCACTCGGCCAGCATCTGCGCCGGCTTGGCATGTTCGACGTAGATATCAGGCAGGCCCAGGTGCAGCAGCGGCTTGACCACGGCCTGGCTGGCCAGGAACTCGCCTACCGCAGCGCCAGCGCCACCCATGATGGCGTTCTCTTCGACGGTGACCAGCAGCTCATGGCTGCCAGCCAGTTCCAGCACCAGGGCTTCGTCCAGAGGTTTGACGAAGCGCATGTCGACCACGGTGGCATTGATCTGCTCGGCAACCTGCATGGCCTCTGCCAACTGCACGCCGAACACCAGCAGGGCGACTGTCTGGCCTTGGCGGCGGACCACGCCCTTGCCGATTTGCAGCGGCTCTAGGTCGCCGCTGATCGGCGCGTTCGGGCCGGTGCCGCGGGGGTAGCGCACGGCAGCCGGGCCGTTGTACAGGTGGCCGGTGCTGAGCATCTTGCGCAGCTCGTTCTCGTCGCTGGGGGTCATCACCAGCATGCCCGGGATGCAGCGCAGGTAAGACAGGTCGTAGCTACCCGCATGGGTCGGCCCGTCTTCGCCCACCAGCCCGGCGCGGTCGATGGCGAACAGCACATCGAGGTTCTGCACCGCCACATCGTGGATGAGCTGGTCGTAGGCGCGCTGCAGGAAGGTGGAGTAGATCGCCACCACGGGCTTGCTGCCCTCGCAGGCCATGCCGGCTGCCAGGGTGACGGCGTGCTGCTCGGCGATCGCCACATCGAAGTAGCGTTGCGGGTAGCGCTCGCTGAAATCGACCAGGTCGGAGCCTTCTTTCATCGCCGGGGTGATGCCCACCAGGCGGTTGTCGGCAGCGGCCATGTCGCACAGCCACTGGCCGAACACCGCGGAGTATTTCGGCCCGCTGGGCTTCTTCGGCGCGACAGGCTTGTCGGCGGGCTCCAGCTTGGTGATGGCGTGATAGCCGATAGGGTCGAGTTCGGCGGGGGCGAAGCCCTTGCCCTTCTTGGTCACCACGTGCAGGAACTGCGGGCCCTTCAGGTCACGCATGTTGCGCAAGGTGGCGATCATGGTCGGCAGGTCATGGCCGTCGATCGGGCCGATGTAGTTCCAGCCCAGCTCTTCGAACAGTGTGCCCGGCACCAGCATGCCCTTGGCGTACTCTTCGGTGCGCCGGGCGATTTCCCAGGCACCGGGCAGGCGCGACAGCACTTTCTTGCTGCCTTCGCGCATGCTGGCGTAGGTGCGGCTGGACAGGATCTTGGCCAGGTAGTTGGACAGGCCGCCGACATTGCGCGAAATCGACATGTCGTTGTCGTTGAGGATCACCAGCATGTCGGCATTGACTTCCTGGGCGTGGTTCAACGCCTCGAAGGCCATGCCGGCGGTAAGGGCGCCATCACCGATCACGGCGATCGACTTGCGCGCGCTGTTCTGCAGGCGGGCGGCAATGGCCATGCCCAGCGCTGCGCTGATCGAGGTACTGGAGTGGCCCACGCCAAAGGTGTCGTACTCGCTTTCGCTGCGGCGCGGGAAGGCGGCGATACCGTCCTTCTGGCGCAGGCTGAGCATGCGGTTACGGCGCCCGGTCAGAATCTTGTGCGGGTAGGCCTGGTGGCCCACGTCCCACACCAGCCGGTCGTCCGGGGTATCGAACACGTAGTGCAGGGCGATGGTCAGTTCGATCACGCCCAGGCCGGCACCAAAATGCCCACCGGTCTGCCCCACGGTATACAGCAGCTCCTGGCGCAACTCGTCGGCCAGGGTCTCCAGGTCGGCTTCGGCCAACCGGCGCAGGCCGGCAGGCGTGTCAGCGCGGTCGAGCAACGGCGTGACCGGGCGTTCGCGGGGAATCTCTTGAAACGTCGTGGGCATCAGGCGAGTCGTTATAGGTGTGTGAAGACGCGGCAGTTTACCCCATTGTGGGAAAAGTGCCCATTCGACCACTGCTTGTGACACCCCAATGGCGCGGGTATCCGTGCTTAGTTGCGGCGCTCGACGATATAGCGCGCCAGTGCCCGCAGCGGCTCGGCTTTTTCGCCGAACCCTTCCAGTGCGACCAGCGCCTGGTCGCGCAGTTCGATCGCATAGGCCTTGGCCGCGTCCAGGCCCAGCAGGGCCGGGTAGGTCGGTTTGTCACGGGCGATGTCTGCCCCTTGGCGTTTACCCAGGGTGGCGGTGTCGCCTTCCACGTCGAGGATGTCGTCCTGAACCTGGAATGCCAGGCCAATGGCCTGTGCATAAGTTTGCAGGGCGTCCAGTTGCTGCTGGCCGGCACGGGCGCTGGCCAGTGCACCCAGGCGCACGCTGGCTTCGATCAGGGCGCCGGTCTTGTGCCTGTGCATGAATGCCAGTGCCCGCTGGTCGAGCTTCAGCCCGACCGAGCCAAGGTCGATGGCCTGCCCGCCCACCATGCCGGCTGGGCCGGCGGCCGTGGCCAGGGCCTGGACCATGGCAAGGCGAACGCTGTCGGCCTGCGGGCTGAGGTGCGGATCGAGCAGGGCGCTGAACGCCAGGCTCTGCAACCCGTCACCGGCCAGGATGGCGCAGGCTTCGTCGAAGGCCTTGTGCGTGGTGGGCTGGCCCCGGCGCAGGTCGTCGTCATCCATGGCAGGCAAGTCGTCATGCACCAGCGAGTAGGCATGGATCAGCTCCACCGCACAGGCCGCGCCGTTGGCCTGTTCGGCCGGGGCACCCAGGGCTTCGCACGCGGCGTAGGCCAGCAGTGGCCGCACGCGTTTGCCGCCGTTCATCACGCTGTAGCGCATGGCGGCATAGAGGCGTTCGAGTTCTTTGGTCGGGGCGACGAACAGCGGTTCGAGGGCTGCATCCACCCGCCTCTGGCAACTGGCCTGGTAGCTGCCGATCATGCTTCGGGCTCCGCGTCGAAGGGCTGGGCAGCCAGCTCGCCGTCACGCTCCAGCAGAATTTGCACCTTCTGCTCGGCCTGGGCCAGGGCGCCTTGGCATTCTCGGGTCAGCGCGATGCCTTGCTCGAAAGCGGCCAGCGACTCTTCCAGCGACAACTCGCCGTTCTCCAGGCGCTCGACCAGTGTTTGCAGGTCTGCGAGGGATTGCTCGAAATCAAGGGAGGATTTTTTGCGGGCCATGGCGACTGTCTCGGAGGCATTCAGAACGGCGCGACACTAGCAGAGCGGGGCGGGGGGAGCAAACTTCCGGGGCCGTGAGGTTGGTTTCACAGGCCCTTTCGCGGGCACGCCCGCTCCCACAGGTCCATCACAGCCTTCAAGCGCTGCGCCATACCTGTGGGAGCGGGCGTGCCCGCGAATTGCCCCAACGTGGCTTATCAGGCCGGCTCGGCTTCCAGCGCCACCATCGCCTCCCGGTACCGCGCCAGCTCTTCGATGGTCAGCACCGGCAAATTGTACTGCCGCGCGTACACTGCCACCTGTTCGCCACGGGCCATGGTCCCGTCCGGGTTCATCAGTTCGCACAGCACCGCCGCCGGGCGCAGGCCGGCAAGGCGGGCCAGGTCCACCGAGCCTTCGGTATGCCCACGGCGGGCCAGCACGCCGCCATTGCGCGCACGCAGCGGGAATACATGCCCCGGGCTGACGATATGACGCTGTTCGGCGCTGGAACGCAGTGCCGCAGCAATGGTGGTGAGGCGGTCCTGGGCAGAAACCCCAGTGGTGATCCCTTCGGCCGCCTCGATGGTGACGGTGAAGCCGGTGCCATGTCGGGCCTGGTTGTTCTGCACCATGGGCGCCAGCTGCAACGCATCGACGGTGGCTTCGTCCAGGCACAGGCAGACGATACCGCTGCAATCGCGAATCATCATGGCCATGGTTTGCAGCGTAATGTTTTCGGCGGCGGCAATGATGTCCGCCTCGTCTTCGCGGTCGTCATCGTCCAGCAACAGGACAGGGCGCCCAGCCTTGAAGGCGGCGATGGCGGCGGAAACATTGGGGTAGTGCGCGTGGTGCTGGGTGGACATGAAACGCTCCTCGTGAATGATCGATGAACGTCTCGGGGCGAACAAAATGCGTGCGCAGGGGCGCCCGGATGGCCCCCGCCTGACGCCTTCTTTCATCCGGACTATGACCGTCGGCTCTGGAGTTGCACCAGATCTGCTGACCCCCGGCATGGCCGGGGCGCTCGCGGGCTCATCTTTCGATTTACCGCCGGTGGGGACTTTCACCCCGCCCTGAAGACCGCCACAGCATACCGCACGTGGCCACCCCGCTGGCAAGCCGCGGTTCTACGACCTTTGGCGGTAGCGTGGGGCGGGCGTTGTGGAAGGTGCTGACAGGCTTACCGCGACATCCCTTCAATCACCTGCTTCAGCGAAGCCGGCAACATAGGCCCATGCCCCAACCCGGCAAACCGCTCGAAACGAACCTGCAAGCCTGGCACCCTGGCCAGGCTTGCCACCAGCTCACGCGCCGGCCGCTCGACATCGCCTTGCACCTGCGTGCGCGGGTTCGCCGGCTCTTCACTGCCACGCATCAGCAACAGCCGCGGCCGGCTGCTTCCCAGGCGCTGCTCGAGCCCCTGCGCCTCACCCGCGATCGCGCCGTCGTGCCACCATAGCGAAGGGCTGGCAGCCGCATAGTCGCTGAATGACCAAGGCCGGGTGAAAAGCGCATGCAAAACGGCCAGCCCGCCATAGGAATGCCCCCACAATGTCTGCCGTTGCAGGTCGATCGGTGCTACATCTGCCACCATCGCCCGCATGCGCCCGGTCAGCAGGTCCAGGAAAACGTCGGCACCGCCACTGGGCGCTCCGGTCAGTGGGTCAAGCTGCTCAGCCTGGCCAGGCACCGCCGGGGTGTAATCCCGGGTGCGCCCGGCACGGTCGATACGCTGCTCGGTCTGGTACCCCACCGCCACCAGCAATGGCGCCTGCCCTGCGGCAAGCCGGCCCAGCTGCTGGCCATCCAGTGCGCCCAGCGCGGCATTGCCATCGAGCATCCACAGCACCGGGTAGCCCGCCGCTGGCGCCGGCTGGTTCGGTTTGCCGACCCACAGCCGGTAATGCCGCTGGCCGTCGGCCGAGTCCAGGTCGAGCTGAGTGAAGCGGTAGGCCAGGTCATGGCGCTGCAGCAGTGAGGTGTCCATCTTCTGCTCATGGTCGGGCTGCGCAAGGGCAACATGAGCAGCAAGCGGCTGTGCCAGGCACAGTGCCATCGTCACGGCCAGGGTCAACTTGCTCATCAGGCATCTCTTCAGGGCTTTGCAGGCGCGCAAAGCGGGAACAGCAAGATGATAATCAGTCCTGATTGAGGGTAAAGCGCATTAACTTTCTAAACAGTCCCGGGCCGCCGGCAAGGTCATGTGCAGGCACAGGCCAGGGTGGCCATTGCTGGCCCACAAGCGGCCACCCTGCAGTTCGATGGCGCGGCGGGCGATGGCCAGGCCCAGGCCAAAGCCAGCGCCACTTTCGGTCAGCCGCTGGTAAGGCTGGAAGATGCGCTCCAGGTCGGCGTGCGTGACCCCCGGCCCCTGGTCACTCAGGCGCAGGTGCCAGTAATCCCCCTCGCGCCAGCCATCCAGGCTGACCCGGCCTTCGGCGGGCGAGTGGCGAACGGCATTGCGGATCAGGTTTTCCAGGGCCTGGGCCAGGCTGTCGAGGTTGGCCTGCACCCGGCACGCGGTGCCCAACGAACAAGGCAGGCGGCTTGGCGCCCAGCCACTTTCGAAACAGACGTCCTGGCACAAGGCTTCCCAGACGGCCACCATCAGCACCGGCTCGGTCGGCAGGCTGGGCTGTTCGGTGTCCAGCCAGGCCAGGTCCAGGGTGTCCTCCAGCAGCTTTTGCATGTCGGCGACTTCGCGGTCCAGGCGCTCGCGCAACTGCGGCGGCGGCAAGTCGCTGTCATGGGCGATGCGCAGCCGCGCCAACGGCGTACGCAGCTCGTGGGACAGCGTACGCAGCAGCAGGCGCTGTTGCTCCAGGCTCTGGCGCAGGCGTACCGCCATGTGCTCGAAGGCTTGGGCCAGCTCACCCAGCTCATCGCGGCGCTCCTGCAACGGCAGCGCGGGGCTGTCGAGGTCGTCGGCGCGCAAGGCGTCGGCCCGGTCCCGCAGGCGGTTCAGGGGAACTACCAGATGGCGGTACAGGGCCAGGCCCAGCAACAGGGCAAGCAGGGTGGGGGCGACCCCATGGGTGATCAGGTGGGTCCAGGGTGTAAGGCCAGTGGGTAGCAGGCGTTCGGGTAATTGCATCACCAGCCGGCCGTTTTCGGGGTGTTGCGGGAACGCGATGCTGACGTACGGCAGTTCGTCCTGCAGGCGCCGGCTCATGGGCCAGTTCAGCTTGCGCATGAAGGTAAGGTGGCTGGCCTCCTCGGCGCTCAGTGGCGTGGTGCCCAGGCTTTGCAGGTGGGGGCCGATCAAGGCTGCCCAGGTGCCTTCGGTACGTTGCAGCTGCCTGCGCCAGGCTTCGGCGCCCGTGGCGCCGCCTTGGTTCCAGGCGTGTTCGGCCTGTTGCGCGTAGCGCGCCAGATATTGCTGGTCAGCCGGCGACAGGAAGTAGGTACTGCGTTCCACCGACAGCCCCCAGGTCCAGATTAGCCAGGTCAGCAGCAGACAGAAACCGACCTGCAACAGGGCCAGTTTCCACAGCAGGGGGTGCCGCCGCATCAGGGCTGGTCCGTGTCTATCAGGATGTACCCTTGGCCCCTGACCGCCTGGATCTGCAAGTGCTGGGCGCTGATGTCGGCCAGCTTGCGGCGCAAGTTGCACACATGCACATCCAGGCCACGGTCCAGGCGCGTGTAGGCGCGGTGCAGCACGGTCTGGTAGAGGAAAGGTTTGCTCAAGGCCTCGCCGGGGTGAGCCCGCAGCGTGGCCAGTAGGCGGAATTCGGATGCGGTCAGCCCGGCAGGCCTGCCTTGGTGAAGGGCGTCCTGGCGTTCATGGTCCAGCATCACTGCCCCTCCATCGGCCCGCAACGCCGGCCCGCGGTCGAGCGCCACGCGCCGTAGCAGGGCATCGACCCGGGCGTCGAGTTCGGCCAGGCTGAACGGCTTGGGCAGGTAATCGTCCGCGCCCCGGGTGAAGCCACTGATGCGATCCTGTTCGGCCCCCAGCGCCGACATCAGCATCACTGGCACCGCTTGCTGGTGGCGCAGTTCGTCCAGCAGGCTGAGGCCGTCGATGCCCGGCAGCATGATGTCCAGCAAAACCAGGTCGAAGCGTGATTGCCGTATGGCATTCAGGGCCTGGCTGCCATTGGCGCAGGCCAGCACCTGAAACCCACGGTTGAGGAAATGGCGTTCCAGGTCCTGGCGCAGGCGTGGGTCGTCTTCGGCAAGGAGCAGTGAGGTGGGCACGTTGAGCCTTGAATGAGAATTTCTATCAGTTAGCCATCATCCCATTGACCGTGGGGCGAGGGCAACGCCGCAATGTGTTAAGAAGGTTAATCATGCTGCACCCCGGTTTTCGCTCCGGTATCTTCCGCAAAAAGCAATTTCTGTCGTTTGCGAATTATTATCAATTGGGCGAGGGTGTGTCATGAGCGGTTTGAACAGTGTGGGGGGCCCGCGACGGGTGCGGGGCTGGCTGGTAGTAGGGCTGCTGGCGCCCTTTTCGGTGTCGGCACTGGCTGAAACGGTAGCGACGCAGGCGGCCGGTGGTGGCAACTCGCTCGACCTGCCGGCACTGACCATCGAGGGCAACCGCCTGTACGACATGCTGCCTTCGGAGCAAACCGGCGGCTACAGTGTCGATGCTGCAACCGTGGGCACCAAGACCCCGGCGGCGCTCAAGGACATCCCGCAGTCGATCACCGTGTACACCCAGGATTACGTCAAGGATCGCCAGTTCGTGCACCTGGATGACCTGGCCAAGTACACCGCCGGCCTGCGGACCCTGACCAACGACAGTGGCCGCTCATCCATCTATGCCCGTGGCTACGAGTACAGCGAGTTCAATATCGACGGGCTACCGGCGCCCATGGCCAGCATCTTCGGTACTGTGCCGTCGTTGGCAGCGTTCGACCGGGTCGAAATCATGCGCGGCCCGGCGGGGCTGTTCAGCAGCACCAGCGAGCTGGGCGGCATCGTGAACATGGTGCGCAAGCGCCCCACCGCCGAGTTCCAGGGCCACGTCGAAGGCAGCTATGGCACATGGGACACCAACCACGAAGAACTCGACCTGAGCGGGCCGCTGGACGATGCGGGTCGTGTGCGTGGGCGCTTCATCGCTTCGCGTGATGACACCAATGGCGAGGTCGACTACAACGCCAACACCAGCAATAGCTACTATGGTGCCCTGGACATCGACCTGAGCGACGCTACTGCCGTTTCGTTCGGCCTGATGCACGAAGTGAAGAACATCACCCCGCATAATGGCTACCCGGCCACCTTGTCGGGTGAGGTGCCCGACTTCAGCCATTCACGCTTCCTCGGGGCCGACTGGAACTACTTCGACGGCAAGACCACCGACCTGGTCGCCGAACTGACCCACCGCTTCGACAACGGCGGTTACGGCCGTATTGCCGCCCGTGGCTCCCACCGCGACACCCAGTACCTGTACGCCTTCACCGCCACCAACGCCACTACCGGTGGCAATTCCGAGCGTGCCAGCGCCCGCGATTTCACGCAGGACACCTACTCGCTGGACGCCAGCTACAGCCAGCCGTTCGAGACCTTCGGCCAGGTCAGCGAGTTCGTGGTCGGCAGCGACTACAAGAACTACGACACCGAGTACCTCAATGGCACGACCAACCTGGGCGCCATCAACGTCAACACCTACTCGCCAAAGCAGTTTGCCAAGCCGTCGCCCAACTACAGCACCGAAACCGGTATGCAGGAAGAGGAATATGGCCTGTACTCCAAGGTTACCTTCCGCCCCGTCGAGCGCCTGGCGTTGATCGCCGGTGGGCGTTTCAGCTGGTACCGCGGTGACTTCTACACCACCACCCTCGGCAGTGGCGCCAGCACCAACGACAGCAAGCGCGTCGACGGCCACTTCACCTCCTACGGCGGCGTGGTCTACGACCTCACCGACACCCACGCGCTGTACGCCAGTTATTCGCAGGTGTTCAAGCCGCAGTCAGCCACCGACAGCAGCGGCCGGGTGTTGAAGCCCCGGGAAGGCGAGCAATATGAATTCGGCTTGAAAAGCAGCTACTTTGGGGGCGACCTGAACACGCGGTTGTCGGTATTCCGCCTGACCGACAAGCACCGTGCTACCACCCTGTACGACGCCGATGGCGTGGCGACCACCGACTCGGTAGCCGCCGGTAAAACCCGGGTCAAGGGCGCGGAAGTGGAAGTAAGCGGCAAGCTGACGCCGAACTGGGAACTGCTGGCCGGCTACACCTGGATGGAAACCGAAACCGTCAAGGGCGATGCCGAGACCACGTTCTTCATCATGCCGCGCAACCAGGCCTCATTGTGGAGCAAGTACACCATCAGCCGAGGCCCGTTGAGCGGCCTGGCAATCGGGGGCGGTATTTCGGCGATGAGCAACTTTTACGCCGAGAACGGTGGCGTGCGCATCGATGCGCCAGGGTATGCCACGGTGGATGCGATGCTGTCGTACCCGGTCACTTCGCAGCTGACCGCCACATTCAACGTCAACAACCTGTTCGACCGCGATTACTTGTCGCGCGTGGGCTCGACGTCGACCTTCAACTTCTATGGGCCGTCGCGCAGCATGATGGTGGGCGCGCGCTATGACTTCTGAGGGTTGCTCTGGCTGAAAGCGCTCTGCCCGGGCGGGCGGGCGAGTATGCGGGGGCATTAAAAAGCCGGCTTGTGGCCGGCTTCTCGGGGACGCTTCCGACTAATTTATGGTAAGCCGCAATCGCCTTAACTGTGTGGCCACAAGGGCCTGGAAGAGATGGCAGACACCCGTGTGAGATGTCGCCGAGCCCTCTGGACTGCGGCTTGCGCCGGTCGGGGCTGAATGTGCGGCGTAGCATACAAGGGCACGCTCTGGATGCCCAGCAAAAAATGGCACAGGGTGTTTCAACCGGGCCGCTGCTGGCGAAAATACGACCAGTGGAACACCCATCCAAGCACTTCCAGGCCCTGCGCCTGGCGCTGCGCCGGGGTATAGCGCTCAACCGCATAGTTGCGCCGGTCATGGCTGTGCAGGTACAGCGTGCCATGTTGGCCGAGGCTGAGGGTATTCACCCGCAGCGCGCCGTTGTGCAGCAAGGCGTAGGTTTCGCCCTGGAACACCTGGGTCATGCTCACGTCGATCACCAGCACCGCCTCCTGCGGGATCAGCGGCAGCATGTTGCTGTCGGGCATCGTCACGCTGATTGCATCGTCGGCCCGAACCCCCAACCCCTGCAGCGCTTTTGCCGGCAGGCGCAGGTGTTTGCTGGCGACTGGGCTGAGCAGGCCGTCATGCAGTTCGTAGTACGGCACCTTGACCAGCCGGCCATGGTCCACCAGCAGCGGGGACGGCGCAGGCGTGTGCAACTTTCGCGGCCGGGCGTTGCGCAGGATCGGGCTGGGGTTCTTGGGCCCTTCGCCCGTGTGCAGCCAGCGGCGATGCACACAGAACAGGTCTGCCATTTCGTCCAGCCGTGCCAGGGGCACGCCGCGCTTGACCCAATTATTGACGTGCTGCGGTGTGACGCCGCGTTGGGCAGCGAAATCGGAAGGGGTAAGGCCGCATTCGTGAAGCAGGGCCCTGAGGCGGTCACCGGAGGTCTTCATGCCAGCGAGTGTAGCGGCGCGGTGCCAGCAAGGATATCAACTTGATGTTGACGGGGCTTGTATGAAAAGTGGCTGGTTGTAGGGCACAGCTGTAGGGCTGTGTAGGAGTATTCGCCGAGTACAGCGATTGGCCATAAAAAAACCCCGCCATGGCGGGGTTCTTCCTGCAACCGGTATCAGCCCTTGTAGGCAGCGACCGATTTGGTGATCGCGGCACGGGCAGCGTCAGCGCCTTCCCAGCCTTCGATCTTGACCCACTTGCCCTTCTCGAGGTCTTTGTAGTTGGCAAAGAAGTGCTCGATCTGCTGAATCAGCAGGGCTGGCAGGTCGGTGTATTCCTTCACGTCGACGTACAGCTGCGACAGCTTGTCGTGAGGAACCGCGATGACCTTGGCGTCGCCGCCGCCGTCGTCGGTCATGTTCAGTACGCCAACCGGGCGGGCGCGGATAACCGAGCCTGGGGCGACCGGGTACGGGGTAACGACCAGCACGTCGAGCGGATCACCGTCGTCCGCCAGGGTGTTCGGGATGAAGCCGTAGTTGGCTGGGTAGAACATCGGGGTAGCCATGAAGCGGTCGACGAACAGCGTGTCGCTGTCCTTGTCGATCTCGTATTTGATCGGCGCGTGGTTGGCCGGGATCTCGATGGCGACGTAGATGTCGTTCGGCAGGTCTTTGCCCGCCGGAATCTTGCTGTAGCTCATTGGGCAGTGCCCCCGTGTTTGACCAAAAAAGTGGCGACGATTATAGGCACATTCTGCCGGGGCATGCCACGCCTGGCCTGATGTGCGGCCGCGTCAGGCGTGGCTTTCGCGGTAGTCGGGGTGCTCGGCCTGAAGCCGGCGCAGGCGCGCCAGCGGGTCTTGCCGGTAGAACAGCGCCAACTGCTGATAGACCAATGGATAGGCCTGATGGAGCAGGTCGGGGGCACTAAAGAAGTATTCGCTGGTGACGGCAAAAAACTCGGCGGGGTTCTCTGCCGCATAGGGGTCGATGGCGGTTTCGGCGTCGGGGTTGGCATCGAGCTGGCGGTTGAGGTCGTCGTAGGCCTGTTGCATGGCGGTGGCCCACTCGGCCACGGGCATGCCGCTGTGCAGCGGCGGCAGGCCGTTGGCATCGCCATTGAGCATGTCGAGCTTGTGCGCCAGTTCGTGGATGACCAGGTTGTAGGCCTCCCAGCCGCCACTGGCCAGTACGCCGTTCCAGGCCAGGATGATCGGGCCCTGCTGCCAGGCCTCGCCACTGTGCTCGCCGTCCCACACGTGCTCCACGCCACTGGCATCGCGGTGGCGCTGCGGGCTCTTGAAGTCGTCGGGGTAGAGCACGATTTCGTGAAAGCCCTGGTACCAGTTCAGTTCGCCCAGGTGCAGCAGTGGCAGTTGCGCCTGGGCGGCCAGCAGCAGCCGCTGCTGGTCGCCCAGTTCAACGCCCGGCAGGCACGTGAGGTGCTTGTCGAGCAGGAACAGGATGCAGGCTTCGCGCAGCCAGTGGTCTTCTTCGTCGGTGATGCCGTCCAGCATCGGCAGGCATTCGCGTACGGCCTGCCATTGCTGTGGCGTGATCGGGTAGCGTGCCAAGGCCCGCTTGCGCCGCCAGGCGCGGAACGACCACATGCTGGCCGGTCAGTGCGCCTTGGCTGCGCGGCCCAGGCGGGTACGCAGCAGGCCGAGGATCATCGGGACCAACGACAGGATGATGATGCCCACTACCATCAGCGACAGGTGTTGCTTGATGAACGGCACGTTACCGAAGAAGTAGCCCAAGGTGACCAGGCCACCTACCCACAGCAACGAGCCGGCCACGCTGAAGCCCAGGAAGCGCGGGTAATGCATGTGGGCAATACCGGCCACGAACGGGGCGAAGGTGCGCAGAATGGGCAGGAAGCGCGCCATGGTCACGGTCTTGCCGCCGTGGCGCTCGTAGAAGTCGTGGGTCCGCTGCAGGTAATCGCGACGGAAGATCTTCGAATTGGGGTTGTTGAACAAACGCTCGCCTGCCGTGCGCCCGATCACGTAGTTGGTGCTGTCACCCATGATTGCAGCAGCCATCAGCAGGCCGGCCAGCAAGACCGGGTCCATGCCGCCCCCTGCGGCTACGGCGCCGGCGATGAACAGCAACGAATCGCCCGGCAGGAAGGGCATCACCACCAGCCCGGTTTCACAGAAGATCACGGTAAACAGGATGGCGTAGATCCAGGGGCCGTAATTGGTGACCAGCAAATCGAGGTAGGCATCGAGATGCAGGATAAGGTCGAGCGGGTTGAAATCCATGTACAGCACCTGTGTTCTTGGGCGTAGGCTCGGTTTACCGGCGGATCGGTAAATTTTCACACATGACAGGCGGGCCATTATACGGCTAAGTGACGATCATGCCCGGGGAGTTTGTAGCGGGGGGTTACTGCACGCGGTAGTGCCGTATCCGCCCCTGGGTGGGCTTGCCCGCGCAGGGGCGGACGCAGGTCAATCCGGGTTGATGGGCAGAATGTAGCTCTTGAACTCGGTATCTTCACGAAAACCGATGGACTCGTAGGTCTTGTGCGCCGTGTCATTGTTGCTGCTTGTGGACACCCGCATGCGCACGGCGTTGGTGTCCTTGGCCATTTTCTTCGCTTCGCGCATCAGGTGGTCGGCTACCAGCATGCGCCGGGAGTCTTCGGCCACGTAGATATCGTTGAGGATCCATACCCGCTTCAGCGACAGCGACGAATAGCTCGGGTAAAGCTGGCAGAAGCCCAGCAGCTTGTTGTCGTCATCATCCGGGAGCGCCAGGTAGATCACCGATTCGTCCCGCTGCAGGCGTTTTTCCAGGAAGCTGCGCGAGCTGTCGGGATAGGGCAGTTGCCCATAGAATTCACGGTATTTGACGAACATAGGCGTCAACAGGTCGAGGTGTTCCAGTGTTGCCTTGATGATGCGCATGTGCGGCCCTCAGAGTCCATTAGGGAAAACAGCGGATTGCCAGCAGCTTCGAGGGCATGCTGCCCCAAGCCCGGCCCGCGGCGCAATCCGCTTTGCATGACAGGGTGTTCAGCCCTCGCCAAGCAGGAAGTTGCCTCGCTGCGCGGGGCCATGTTCGCTGTCGATGCTATGGACCTCGGCTTCGTCCTTCAGATTCACCCCCGACAGCTGGCGCCGGCAGGCTTCACGCATCAGGTACAGCAGGCGGTGTGCGGCCATGCCATAACTCAAGCCCTCCAGGCGTACGTTGGAAATGCAGTTGCGGTAGGCATCGGTCAGGCCGACTTTTGGCGCATAGGTGAAATACAGCCCCAGGCTGTCGGGCGAACTGAGCCCGGGCCGCTCGCCGATCAGCATTACTGTCATGCGAGCGCCCAGCAGTTCACCCACCTCATCGGCCACTGCCACGCGGCCCTGCTGCACCAGCACCACCGGTGCGCTGGTCCAGCCGTCGGCGGCGGCCTGTTCCTCGAACCGGCTCAGCAACGGCAAGGTATGCCGGTGCACGGCAAGCGCCGATAGGCCATCGGCAACCACGATGGCCAGGTCGACCCCGCCTGGGTTGGCCTGGGCGTGCTGGCGCAGGGTGGCGACCGATGCTTCGTTCAGGCGCCGGCCCAGGTCGGGCCGTTGCAGATATTCGTGGCGGTCGCTGGCGGCGCTGTGCAGCACCAGGCTTTCGCGGCCGCGTTCAGCCAGCTGGGTAGCCAGGCCAGCGTGGTCGAACGCCAGGTGCACGGCATCACGGGCCTGGGCATGGGCGAACTGGAAGTCCAGTTGCGCCCCGGTCGGCAGGCTGGTACCGCTGCGGCCCAGGGCGATACGCGCCGGGGTCAGCGTGCGCAGGGCCAGCCAAGGGTTTTCAGGGGTAGGGGTGTGATGGTCCATGGTGATCCCTATGCAAGCTGTGCCAAGGCCTGGCGGAAGGCCGGCGGCAGGTTGTCACCGAAGCGCACCCGGCCATCGGCCTGGGTGAAGATGCCGGTGTGGGCCAGCCATGCCTCGAATTCCGGCCCGGGCTTCAGGCCCAGGGTCTGGCGCGCGTAGAGCGCGTCGTGGAACGAGGTGGTCTGGTAGTTGAGCATGATGTCGTCGGAGCCGGGGATACCCATGATGAAATTGATCCCGGCCACACCCAGCAGGGTCAGCAGGGTGTCCATGTCGTCCTGGTCGGCCTCGGCGTGGTTGGTGTAGCAGATGTCGCAGCCCATCGGCACGCCCAGCAGCTTGCCGCAGAAGTGGTCTTCGAGGCCGGCGCGGATGATCTGCTTGCCGTTGTACAGGTACTCCGGGCCAATGAAACCGACCACGGTGTTGACCAGGAACGGCTTGAAGTGGCGGGCCACGGCATAGGCGCGGGTTTCGCAGGTTTGCTGGTCGACCCCGTGGTGGGCATTGGCCGACAGCGCACTGCCCTGGCCGGTTTCGAAGTACATCAGGTTCTGCCCCAGGGTGCCGCGCTTGAGCGAAAGGCCGGCTTCGTAACCCTCCTGCAGCACGTTCAGGTTGATGCCGAAGCCGGCATTGGCCGCTTCGGTACCGGCGATGGACTGGAACACCAGGTCCAGCGGCACGCCGCGGTTGATCGCTTCGATGGAGGTGGTGACGTGGGTCAGCACGCAGGACTGGGTGGGTATGTCGTAGCGCTGGATGATGGCATCGAGCATTTCCAGCAGGGCGCAGATCGAGGCAATGCTGTCGGTTGCCGGGTTGATGCCGATCATGGCATCGCCGTTGCCGTACAACAGGCCGTCGAGAATGCTGGCGGCAATGCCGGCCGGCTCGTCCGTCGGGTGGTTGGGCTGCAGGCGGGTCGACAGGCGCCCGCGCAGGCCCATGGTGCCGCGAAAACGGGTGACCACACGGATTTTTTGCGCCACCAGCACCAGGTCCTGCACGCGCATGATCTTCGATACCGCCGCCGCCATTTCCGGGGTCAGCCCTGGCGCCAGGGCGCGCAGGCTGTCCTCGTTGGCCTCTTCACTCAGCAACCAGTCACGCAGGCCGCCGACGGTGAGGTGGCTGACCGGCGCAAATGCCTGGGCATCATGGCTGTCGATGATCAGCCGGGTGACCTCGTCGGCTTCGTAGGGGATCAGGGCTTCGTTGAGAAAATGCGTCAGCGGGATATTGGCCAAGGCCATCTGCGCGGCTACGCGCTCGCCGTCGTTGCTTGCCGCAACGCCTGCCAGGTAGTCCCCGGAGCGCGCCGGGCTGGCCTTGGCCATGACATCCTTGAGGCTGTCGAAGCGGTAGACCAGGTGGCCGACCGTGTGTACGAAACTTGCCATACAGAATCTCCAGAGCCGCGGGTTGCCCCGCGGCGGGTGGCGCCGGTCAGTGCAGAGCCTCTTCGGCCTGCTGGATCGCGGCGAATTCCTCTTCCGGGGTGCCCGCTACCAGGTGGTGGCGGCTGTAGAAAGCAAAGTAGGCAATTAATACCGCATAGATCACTGCGGCGCCAATCACCACGCGCGGGTCCACCAGGAAACCGGCGACCACGGCGATGCACGCCAGCACCAGGGCCAGGCCGGAGGTGAAGATGCCGCCAGGGGTACGGTACGGGCGCTCCATCTTCGGCCGGCGGATGCGCAGGGTGATATGCGCGGCCATCATCAGCACGTACGACAGCGTAGCGCCGAATACCGCGACCAGGATCAGCAGGTCGCCCTGGCCAGTCAGCGACAGCGCAAAACCGATGATGCCAGGAATGACCAGGGCCATGACCGGCGCCTTGCTCTTGTTGGTTTCCGACAGCTTGCGCGGCAGGTAGCCGGCGCGGGACAGGGCGAAAATCTGCCGCGAATAGGCATAGATGATCGAGAAGAAGCTGGCGATCAGGCCGGCCAGGCCGACTAGGTTGACGAAGCTGCCCATCCAGGTAGCGCCGCCGTAGGCTTTGGCCAATGCTTCGACCAGGGGGTTGCCGGAAGCTTTCAGCGCCTCGGAACCCGCGCCGCCAGGGCCGACCACCAGGATCAGCAGGGCAAAGGCCAGCAGCACCAGCATGGCGCCGATCAGGCCGCGTGGCAGGTCACGCTTGGGGTTCTTGGTTTCTTCGGCGGCCAGAGGCACGCCTTCGACGGCGAGGAAGAACCAGATGGCATACGGGATCGCCGCCCATACCCCGACATAGCCGAACGGCAGGAAGCTGCTGGCGCCGACAGCGTCCGTTTTGGCGATGTCGAACAGGTTGGCTGCATCAAAATGGGGCACCATGGCCACCAGGAACACCGCCAGGGCAATGGCGGCGATGGCCGTGATGATGAACATCAACTTCAGTGCTTCGCCCACCCCGAAGATGTGGATGCCGATGAACACCACGTAGAACGCCAGGTAGATCATCCAGCCGCCAATGCCGAACAACGACTGGCAGTAGGCGCCGATGAAGGTCGCGATGGCGGCGGGGGCGATCGCGTATTCGATGAGGATCGCCGTGCCGGTAAGGAAACCGCCCCAGGGGCCGAAGGCGCTGCGGGCAAAGCCGTAGCCACCGCCAGCGGTCGGGATCATCGAGGAAAGCTCGGCCAGCGAGAAGCACATGCACAAGTACATGGTGGCCATCAGCAGGGTCGCGAGGAACATGCCGCCCCAGCCACCTTGGGCCAGGCCGAAGTTCCAGCCGGCGTAGTCGCCGGAAATGACATAGGCCACCCCCAGGCCGACCAGCAGCACCCAGCCGGCCGCGCCTTTTTTCAGTTCACGTTGCTGGAAATAGTCCGAACCGACCTTCTCGAAGTCGACGGAAGAGCCTGCCGGCGAGCCGGCGGATTGATCGCTTGGCATAGTTTCACCTGTTGTTTTTCTTGGTGCGCGGAAGGGATCCGCGCCGATGGTGATGGGTACTGCAGGAAGCGAGCCAGGGAGCTGCAAGACTGAAGCTGCAAGCTGCAAGAGAAAAGCGAGTCGGCGGGCGATTCGCTTTATTCTTGCGGCTTGAAGCTTGAAGCTTGAAGCTAGTTGCTTAGAAGAAGCCCAGCGGATTGATGTCGTAGCTCACCAGCAGGTTCTTGGTCTGCTGGTAGTGGTCGAGCATCATCTTGTGGGTTTCACGCCCAACC
>NZ_CAMZMX010000051.1:0-38374 GCF_947311875.1 Pseudomonas sp. PARCl1 | reverse complement strand
CACAGGGGTTACTGGCCCGAAACAAACGTAGGAGCGAGCGCAGCTCGCGATGCGCCGCGCGGGCGGCGCTCGATCTCACAGGCGCTGAAGATGCTGCGGCTACCCTTGCCAGAAACCATAGAATCTCCCACAGGTGAATCGCGCAGGCTTTTCAAATTTGCAGAAAGACAGTTGCTCCTACCGGGGTAGGTGAGATACCTGTTGCTACAAAGACAGCCCCAGCGCTTTATTTGACCTGGCCCAGGTTCGCCTCACTCATGTCCAGCTCGCCCAGCACCTGCCGTACCACTTCATCGCCCACCTCGTGCTGACGATGCAGGTTGTACAGCTCCAGCCGCTGCGCCCTTAGCGCCCGCAGGCGCAAGCGGCGCTCCAGCAAATCCATCTGCTCGGCCAGTGCCTTGGCTTCGGCCGTGTCGTTATAACTGTCCAGCTCAGCCCGGTACTCCGCCATCAGGCGCGCCTTCAGTTCCGTGGCCATGGTTGCCTGGTCTGCATCCTGCGGCGCATTGCTGTCGATCACTTCCTCCGCCTCCAGGGCATGGATCGCCGCTTCTGCCGTGCGCCGCCAGGCTTCCTGCACCTCCTGTTGCAAGCGCTCGTCGGCGCTTTTGGTCACCCCGCGCAGCAATAGCGGCAAGGCGATACAGGCGCTGACCAGCGATAGCAGGATCACCCCTGCCGCGATGAAAATCAGCAGGTCCCGTTCCGGGAACGCCTTGCCTGCCCCCATCAGCAATGGCACCGACATCACACCCGCCAGGGTCACTGCACCCCGCACGCCGCCGAAGGTCAGCAGCCAGCAGGAGCGCGCCGTAGGCACCAGCACCAGCGCCGGCTTACCGCGCCAGCGGCGCAGCACGCCGATCGCGCGCCAGATACTCTGCACCCAGATGAAACGCAGCAGGATCAGCGCGGCAAAAATCGCCAGCACATCCAGGCAGCGGTAGGCCAGGGTCGGCCACACGGTGGTTTCGTGGCTGACCACAGCCTTGATGATGTCCGGTAACTGCAGGCCCAGTAGCAGGAAAATCAGGCCATTGAAGGCGAACTCCAGCAGCGACCAGACGCTGCGGTTGAGCAGGCGGGTGCTGGTCTGGCGTGGCAGCAGGTCGAGCCAGCTCTGCATCATGCCAGCGGCCACTGCCGACAAAATGCCCGACACGCCCAGCCGCTCGGCCAGTACATAAGCCGCGAACGGCAACAGCAGCATGAACACGACATGGGTCGCAGGGTCGTCCCAGCCCCGGGTGATCATCCACATGCGCAGGCGGCCGATCAGCCAGCTCAGGGCCACGCCCACTGCCAGGCCCCCCAGTGCTACCAGCACGAAGCTGAAGCTGGCGTCGGCCAGCGAGAAGGCCCCGGTGATTGCCGCCGCCAGGGCGAACTTGAAGGTCACCAGGCCAGAGGCGTCGTTCATCAGCGCCTCGCCCTGCAGCATATGCATCAGCGGGGTGGGCAGGCGGTCCTGGGTAATGGCCGATACGGCGACGGCGTCGGTCGGCGACAACACGGCGGCCAAGGCGAAGGCCACCGGCAGCGGGATGCTGGGCATCAGCCAGTGAATGAAGTAACCGGCCCCGACCACAGTAAACAGCACCAGCCCTACCGCCAGCGCCACCACCGGCCCTCGAAGGCGCCACAGTTCGCGCTTGGGAATCCGCCAGCCATCGGCGAACAGCAGTGGCGGCAGGAACAGGAACAGGAACAGCTCGGGGTCCAGCGCCACATGCAGGCCCAGGGTCGGCCACGCCAGCAAGGCGCCAGCGGCGATCTGCACCAGCGGCAAGGGCAGCGGAATCAGGCGACCGACCAGTTTCGACAGGCTGACCAAGGTCAACAGGATGAGGACGGTATAGGCGGACTGCATCCGGTAAGGCTTCCTTTTTGAACCAGAAACGACAACAGGGCGAAACATCGCCATTGAAACAATATGTTAGCGGCGATCGGCGAACCAGGGCCGCTGCACGATAGTCGCAGGTGGCGGATGAATATGTAACATGATGATACCCAGCAATCATGGCCGGCGTTACCCGAGCAACGTGCAGCGAAGCCCTTGAACTACCGCGATGAAGTCGTATAATCAAGCGTAACGAATAACGTTATGCATTCAATATCATGATTCAAAGCTTCAGCTGTGCCGACACGGAAGCACTATTTGTTACTGGAAAAACGCGACGTTGGTCAGATATCAAATCAGTCGCGGAGCGCAAACTGGCCATGCTCGATGCCGCAACAGAGCTGCGAGACCTGCGATCGCCACCTGGCAACCGCCTCGAGGCGTTGAGCGGCAACCGTGCCGGTCAGCACAGCATTCGCGTCAATGACCAATGACGCTTGTGCTTCACCTGGACCGACAACGGGCCGGCCAACGTTGAAATTATCGATTACCACTGAGGTGCATCATGCTCAAGAACGGTATGCGTCCAATCCATCCCGGTGAAGTCCTGCGTGAGGACTTCCAGAAAGAAATGGGCTTCAGTGCTGCGGCATTGGCCAGGGCGCTGGGCGTCGCCACTCCAACCGTCAACAATATCCTGCGCGAACGGGGCGGTGTTTCCGCCGATATGGCGCTGCGTCTGTCCATTTGCCTTAATACTACCCCCGAGTTCTGGCTCAACCTGCAGACCGCCTTCGATCTGCGCACCGCCGAACAGCGACACGGTGAAGAGATCATCGGGGCGGTACAGCGCCTGGTCGCCTGAACACGCCTTGATCAATAGACATGGACGTCTCAGGCGTGGCGCCGCGAGGTTGCTTCCCGCATAATCCCGCGACTGAAATCGAAAAACGGAGAGGTTGGGGCAACCTGTGATCCCCAATGCACACAATGACCTACACGCTCTACGGCATCAAAGCCTGGGACGCGCCAGTCATCCGATAAAAACCCAATATAATCAATGCATTAACCAAGAATCGGCGCCTTGTAATGGCGCCGTTTTTGTTCGTTTCTACCCCAATAGAATCAGGCGTTTACGGATGCATTTTGGGGAAGAATTAGACAGACTCTACACCCCACCCCGGCGTTCTGCCGATGACGATCCGTCCTGGACTGTCCCCATCCCACTTACCTGAAAGCTCGTAACTGAACAGGCCGATGTGGTATGCCTCATCGATCTCAACCAAGGCCCATGACTTGGCAGCCTCGGACAGCTCCAGCATGTCGACAAGACAATCAGCACTTACATCCCCTCGACGATGAGCGGCATAGGCCATGCTGGCGATCGAGACAGTCTAGGCTGGCCATGGCAAGCGCTGACTACGGCAATTAGCTGGCGGGGCTCAGCCGGCACTACTAGGTGCTCGAGCTTTTCTTCGTTTGTCCATTCCTCATGACGAAAACGGATGGTAGCGGCCTGCAAACCGGGCGCGTTATGATTAAGCCATTAATGGCTTTTGAAGCTTGATACCAACGCGCACAGCGTCATTGAGCAGGCCATGACTCATCAAGCTTAAAGAGTACGATTCAGGAAGAATGCGGATGATTGGGACAGATAATAACATGGACATTTCAACAGGACTTATTTAAGCCCTGAGGATAGCAGTTACCCTTTAATGATGCTGGAGCGTCAACTACATGAGCCACCTGCAAACTACGCCCCACCTTGTCACGTACATGGATGTAAGGTCAGCACTAGCATCCAACAACACCAACTCAATTAGAACAACCTTGCTTAGAGCGCACCTTGACGAACGACGTCAATGTGCTTTAGAGGCAATAACAGATTTTCTACCCCAAGTAGAAGATACTAGAATAATTTCTAATGAAACCTTCGACGCAATTGCCGACTTCATTATAACTCAAAAGCTTTTTGGGAGCCTCTATAAGCTCCGAAAAAAACTCCTGAATAGTTACGCTGACCGTCGATTTGTAGATTTTTATAACTTCTGCATTTTCGAGAAAAGACCACACGCGAGCGTTCCACTCCTAACTACAGAAGACGACAAGCACACATCAATTTCAGTGGCCTTGCGACTCAAAGCAGGAATCTCTGCCACTAAAGAAGAAATAGCCTCCGCACTAAACTCCAACTGCCCTGCGTTTGCCCGCGACTGGATTTATCGCGCAGCTGCTGGAGCTCACCCAGAGTATCTCTCTACAGTAATACGCCATGTTCAAAACCTAGCGGACTTGGAGTCTTTGCTGCATGAACTGACTATCTATGGGCCTCTGTACGGGGGTGTGCATCATGTTACTGAAGAACTATCTGAGAAAGTCAACGAGATTCTGCTAAAGGCACCATTACGTGCGCGCAAAATTAACGAGGGTGGCTTTGGCGAGGCCATTGAGATCTCACAAGAGTTACCGAGAGCCATCGTTGGCAGCAAGCTTATGCGGAGTGATGTGGAGGCATTCAATAGTCGATTTGTAATGCGGACTCAGTCGGGCTATTTGGCATATGGCTTTTTAGGAATTGGCTTGGGGCAATACGCAGTAATCTATGATGGCAGCTGTCAAACACTGCTGTCTCTGCAAGGCGTAACGCCTAACCCTGCACATATTCCAAGCTTTCTGAAATTAGATCAGGCAGCGCTTAGTCAGCTAGCAGATAGCGATTCAATTTTACTGAATCCTAACTTCCCAAGGCTCGGCGACTGCTTGGACAGATTCAGCTTCGTCAGCGACATTGTAGAGACGTCCAAGAAAAGTCCGGCAGGACTGTCGAAAGTAAACATTCTTGAGAGCATAAGCGACAATTTCATTTCGCCACAAAAACATGTCAATAATAGCAACGGCGTTAACTTATACTCCATAGCTGACGTAAGGAGCAAGAAATTTGAGACGCACTATATTAATAGCTGCCACTCAAGAAACAATATAGATAGAAGATTTTCTCTTTCCAAAAAAATGATCAAAGCTCTAGCCTCTAAAGATCCATTTGATGGCCTGTGCATGACAATAGAAAATCTTAAATCAAATGGATACTTCATATTTCACTTTGCAATCGAATCAGAAAAGCGATCCTTTAACAATCAATGGGAAGCACTAGCGCAAGCAATTTTATTAATTCGTAGATCAGGAATTGATAAAATTGTGATGCTTAACTCTGGCCTAACCAGCAAGGCAAATGCGTCGAACGCAAAAATTATGGAATTCGAGCTTGATTGGCCAGAGAAGGTCGGAAGCTTGCTGCCACGTGAATATCAGAAAAATGCTTTTGTGCCCATAGATCTCCACATGACAGCTGTTGACCGAAAAGCCCGTGCTATTTCCATGGCAGACTTTTTTATAGGTGGACTTGTAACAGCAACTCTGCTACCAACAGCCTCAGGTGTGCCAAGTCTGATTATAGGAAGTAAAACCTCGCTATCAGACGAGTACAGATGGCCATCGGGTGAACAAACATACTTTGTGCCTCGTTCATCCTCAACCGAAATGCTCAGCGATCAAGCCAATGGCGTTTCATCAGAGCTCCACGGTCAATACATGTCATATTCAATTGATCGCGAAACCCTGTATTCAAGGCTCGCGCAGGTTCTTAATCTGGCCATCAGTCGCTGGTACAAACGATCAGCGCGATAAAGCTATTCGCTCAGCCCGGTATAGGAGGCCTCGCACGCCAGGCCGGCTATCCTGGCTCGGTCATACGCCTTCGCCAACTCTCCCGCTCGAGCATCAGCCCGTGCGAGCAGGTCGGAGAGCACCATGGCGGCGCGGGTGGCTGTCTGGCCTCTGGCGACAGCGGCGGTATCCGGGCCGGGGCAACTGACGGTGGCGGCGAGCTGGGCGGCGTCGTGCTGCATCCGCTGGCCAACAGCATCGGCACCAGCAGCACCAGCGTCAGCCACCTGGTGTTGTTCGTGTGCATGGGCTCTCGCCTCCTCCTGCGCCTCGGCGCGTCGTTGTTCTTCATTGCGGGCATTGCGCTGACCTAGGGCCTCGGCCAGCCGGTCGCCGCTGTCGCGCTGCGCCGATGCGGCCAGGGCCTGGCCCCGCTCCACCGACCGGCCATGCTGGTAGGTGCCCCAGTAGGACAACAGCACCAGCGCCAGCAGGCCGATCCGCAGTGGCCAGATCATGCCAGCGCCCTCCGTACGCCTTCGTCAATGATCGCCGGCGCGTACGGATTACCGCCGTTCTCGTGAACGATGATGCCGACCACGGCTTCGCGCAGCACCTGCGGCTTGGAGATGTCGATAGAGTCGCGCACGCCAACACCCAGGCGCTTGGCGATGGCCTGCGCGTACGCCAGGGTGTTGTTCTCAGTGCTGGGCGCCCAGCGGCTGATGAACTCCAGCGGGGTGTCGATGCCTGGACGGCCAACACCGGGCATTCCATCCTTGCCCCGGTAGTTGATCAGCAGCTTGCCCAGGGCACGGATGCCGTTCTCAGGCGAGTCGAAGCGGGCAAAGCGCGGCTTGCCCACACCCTCCTCCAGGCCGAGCTGGCCGACCCAGGCGTTACGTGGGTTGAAGTCGATGTTTCCGGGGTTGTTCGAGCGGATGCCGCGTGCGGTCATGGTTTTCTCCAGGCATGAAAAAGCCCGCACAGAGCGGGCCGAATAAGCGAAAAATTTGTCTTTTCAAAACATAAATAATATTTAAAGCTTAGAAAATCGCATGAACCTCCATAACCTTGCGCAGCACTGCGATAAGTACATCATAGCTTCTCACGCTTTCATCTAGATCTGCATCATTTAAATAGAGGTAAGTATCTGGCGCTTCTGCAAAAATTGTTTCATTTTCGCTCGAAAGAATTTCATTATTCGGGGCAACGAGAAATCGTGCAATCTCGACCGGAACACCATCCCTCAGGGCGGGCACTGACAAAATAACTTCTAGCATTACGCAGGTTACGCAAGCTCGCGCCACTACATCTATGAAGAACTCCCTTTCCAAGACCTTACCAAGGATACGCTCTCCAATGTTACCGAGCGAAATATGAACCATTCCATTTAACCTATTTTCGGATATTTCGCCCCAGTGGTCGAAAAGTTTCCAAAGGCTTCTCTTAGCTATTATAGTTGCATCATGCCGCCGCTCCAAAAGATCGAAAAAAAATTCTCGATCGAAATCAAAATCATTCTTTGTCACTTAGCCCGCTCCTTGCTGTATGCCATAGCTAGCGTTTATCTACAGCAAAATGGCCTTGCTTTCCACTAATTTTGCGACTGACAGCTGATCTTCGATGAGCCGGTTTACCTGAGCCACCGCCGTGCTATCATCCCGCTGCCCTACCTCTCGGTTAGAGAGCTAGCCTGCAGCCTATCAAGGATTATAGAAAACAGGAGCCTACTGTGGCAGTTAAGTACCCTTACACATTCCTCTACACTGAGAAAATAGAGTCCTTTTTAATTGATAACAATATATTTTTGCAGCACCCTTTTAAGATCAAAGGCGTTTATAAATACGGTGAATCTTTAATTCTCAGAAGCAAGATTCTAGTTGAACCTTATGCCACCATGCAAAAAGGGCACTTCATATCTGTCGGCGCCTTTTCATTCTTCCAATCCAACTTCCTACCACCAGTAGAAATCGGCCGATACAGCTCTGTATCTTGGTCCGTCTCTGTAATGGGGCACGACCATCCAATTAATCACATCAGCACTCACCCGTTTACCTATAGAGATTACTTTCAAAGGCGCATAAAACAAGACTTTGGAACTACCATTGCCATAGGTGACTTTGCTGCAGACCGAGGGGCGGTAAGGATTGGTCACGACGTCTGGATTGGGCAGAATGCCCTTTTACGGCGAGGAGTTACCATCGGGAACGGAGCAGTAGTTGCAGCTGGAGCCGTTGTTGTTAAAGATGTGCCACCATATGCTATAGTTGGTGGCAATCCCGCCAAAATAATAAGATATCGCTTTGAAGAAAAGGTCATAGAGAAGCTACTGGCATCGCAATGGTGGCAATATCACTGCAAAGATTTCACAGGCGACGTCACCAATCCTGAAAAGTTTGTAGACGAGCTAGGCGAAAAAATTGAGCTAGGGCTAATCCACCCATACCGCCCGGCTTTAATAGACCTTGGCGAGGCCATTGAAAAACTAATCTAACCGTCTGCATAATCTAAAAATTTATGTGGCGGCGTACAACCGCCACTCATCAATGAATTTATTAGCCTTTATTCCATTGGATGCTGAGCATTGAGGACCTCGGCGAGGCGCCGGCAGACACCGCCTGCACTCGGCCTACATGCTCGACAGTGTGAGGCGCAAGGATCATTTCACCGTTCGATGCTTGGATAATGCCCATCCACTTGTCGGTCGTACCGAGGCCGATCGTTTCGCCTTCGCCATACGCCAGCTTGCTTGGATCAAGCCAGCCGACCTTGTCATAATTGTTCGGGCAGAACATGACTCGGCCGTCTGGCGTCAGCGCCGCACCCCGGAATTTTGCCCCGCCAGTAGGGCATGCCACGTTGAAAAGCGTGTTCGACTCCCAGCGGTAGATCGAAATCACGTTGGAGCTGTATGGAGCACAAACCACATCGCCGGTGAACAGCTTGGCCGACCCATAGAATCCAGCCGAAGCGACTCCAGATGGGCCGTTGGTGATCGTGCCGGTGCGAGGGTTGTAAATCTTGAAGGTGCCTGCGCTGTAAGGAATGAGCAGGATTCGACCGTCCGGCAGTTCTTCTGCGCCGCTGAAGAAAGGCGTTCCCGAGGCGCCATGCGCCGGGCCCTGGATCACCGTGTCAAGTACGGGGTCATAGATCCACAGGTAGGGGCTGGAGCGCGGGACAAAGATCACTTTCCCTGTGACGCTCGACACAATTGCGCCAGCGCTGCCGAAGTTTGCGCCAACACTGGCGCCCAGTCGGAATTGCCCGGTTCGGGTATCGTAGATTCCGACCTGCGGCGAGAGCATTGGCGCAAGGATGACGAGTCCCGTATCGGCGTGCAGCACACCCCCCCGGAATCGAGCGGATCCTGGCGTCTCCGGCCCGTCACGGTAGGTCTGAGTCAGCGGGCTGTACAGGCCGATATTGCCCTTGCCATAGGGCGGGAAAAGTATGTCCCCATCTGGCAGATTGATTGCTCCTGCAAACTTTTCCGTAGCGGTGGTGGCAGAGGGGCCGCGAGTATACGTGTTCGGAGTCGTGCCGGAAAAACTCTGGATGGACTTCCGTAACTTGGTCGCGTGCGCTGCGAAACTTGGTACGCGGTAGTTCAGTTCGGAGACGATCATTCTATGATTTCCCTGATTACTTGAAAGGGTCGCTGGCGATAGTGATTACCGGCACGCTTGTGCCTGCGACCACCTCTTGCTCAATAACTTTGGCGATGTGGATTTGACGCTTTCCAGCTGTGCGCTGGTTGTCGTACTCGATGAATATCTCGCCGTTATCGCCGAAGGCCACGACGGGATAGGTCAGCTGTCCCGCCGAATTGGGCTCGAGTTGGATGCGGTAGGGGTAAGTCACACCTTCGTCATCCGAAAGACCTAACGTCAGCGCCAGTCGGTTGGTGTCGTTGTTCCAGACGACCAGAAGTCGCCCGCTCGGAGAGCGACCGAGCCAAATTCTCGAAGAGGCCGCAGGCGCCAGCACCAGGTAATTTACCCACGGCGTCCAGGTCTTCATCAGGTCGCTGCTGTAGGAAACCAGCACACCGGAATCGCCCGCAGTCCAGCGTAGGAGTGCCATCACTCGACCGTCGGCCAACTGCACGAACTCGGTTTCAAAGAATCCGCTGTAGCCTGTGCCGTTGTTGGCAGGTAGCTGGGATACATGCCTGAGCTTCTGATTGCGCCAGTCGAATTCGTAAATGTGCGGTCCAACTCGATCCATGTAGAACGGCGGGTACTCAGCCGAGAAGCGCCAGCCGTCCACGGCCAGGTACCACTTTCCATTCACCATCACAGGGTGACGGGGATCGCCGAAGTACGACAGGCGGAACGGTTGGCCCCATACCGGGAATTCTGCGTTAGGATTCTGGCAGATGACTGCCCAGGTGCCCTGCACGCCGTCGAAGTGCTTGTTGTTCCCCATCACGCCGAAGAACAGCCAAAGGCGCCCATCGGGATCGAGCCAAAGCATCGGGTCAACCAAATGCTTATCGCGGCCGGCGCGCTGTTCGATCGGCAATGGGTTATCTGGATCATCGGCTGCCGTGAAGGTGAAATAGCCGTATTCCTTCACGGTCTGATTTTTGTCATCCGAATAGGCGAGCACCGTGAAATTTCCAGGCGCTTCACCAGCGAACTGGTTGTCCGCACGCCAGGCGCTCCAGTAGCGCGAAGCTCCCGATCTGGCAATGGTGGCGGTGGCTTGGTAGACCCGGCCTGACAGCCGATAGTCGGGATCGTTAGTGTTGCGCTCAAGGCGAGGGGGGACATCAACGAAAACAATCGGCGGGCGCTGCTCAAGGCCATATTCGATCGGGTAATTGCTTCGAATAATCTTCTCGACCGTGTCAACTTCTAGCACGGCCAGCCCGGTTCGATCCAAGATAACTTTCGCATCCGCTGCGTTATCAAGAACCTCATAGTCTGGACGGCCGGCGCGGTCCGTGTGCGTGGACGAGACATCAAGAACATCTACCGTTCTCACCAACTTCTGTGAAAAGCGAGTAGCATTGTTCAAGGTGTCGAAATTGGCTATCTCATCCAAGCCGCTGATGATTGTGACTGAGTCGGACTTCTTCGGTTCAACCGATATGTAGAGAGTTCCGCCAGTAGAATCCACAAGCCCGTCACCCGATCCGGTTAAGCGATTTTCAGTCCGATAAAAGCGCGCATCGACAGCAGCAGCATTGGCCGGCTGGTTGACGAACCGGAGCCACACCTTCGACGCGTTGTCCCACGAATACCAACCGTTCAGGTTTGGATCCTGGTCACCATCGACCAGGGCCACGACAGCATCGCGGGTCTGTGGGTCCGCGAGCATCTCGGCGTAGGTGGCATAACGCTTGTTATTGAGGTCGTCGCCAAGGTTGGCAGCGGTTTCCTGCATCTCCTCGATGGCTGCATCAGCCGTCGAGTTAACGGCCTCCTTGGCGGCCTCGACAGTTGGGTCTATCTGGGCCTTGGCGTCGATAACAATGTTGTGAAATGCCTGAACCGTGTATCGATCTCGTTCGAAACGATCTTTGGCAGTTTCCTCCAGGCTGTTCATGAGCTCGTCGAGTATGAGCGTGTTATCGTTCAGGTCCCGCGGGTCATTGCTAGGTGCCGGGTTGTTTGTGTTGTAGCGCATGGGATCTCCGGGCAAAAAAAGGCCCGCACTGGGCGGGCTTGCTCGACAGGGTCCGGTCAAGCCGGCGGGAATTGGTCGTCGTAGGTGTAAACGCGGGCATCGTAGGGCATGCCCTTCATGGACACGTTCCCGTTTTGACCGGGGTCAGAACTAGTGATCAACACCGGATATGCCCATCTGGATGCAGGCCCAAACAGGATGTGCGGCGGCTCCAGTGGGCCATCGACTACGGGCATGAAGTCGAGCGCGTCTACACGGACCGTGTACTGATCCACCTGCGTGGCGGTCCACGGCCCAGACAGCGTGCCGTCCAGCTTGCGCACGCCAATCAGGTGCTCGCCGCCTGCGCTGAAATCCAATGGCTCTGATGCGATCAACATGGTTCCCAACCCGGTAACCTGAAAGTCCAGCAAGACTGCGCTCTGGCACCGCTTTGGGGCGTCATCTGCGACGGCTGCGAAGCTGAGGTAGCCGCTGTTGCTGCCGTCCATCTCGGTTTCCCAGGTGTATGTATCGGTTCTGAACTTCTGGTGGCCGCGCCGGCGCATGCCGATGCGCCAGGCCCTGGTCCTGTCGCTGATTCCAGGCATTTTGACCTTCTCGACCTTGTTGCCCAGGTCGCCGGGCCAACGGCACTCGACCGTCTCCCATGCCCAGGTGATGCGTGAGAAGAACTCCACATCCACGCCGTCGAAGTCGTTGATCGACGGCATGGATCCGCTGATCTTGAGCATCTTGGTCATGTTTTGTGGTGAGTAGGTCTGAGTCTTCGGGCCGTAGGTCACATCGAACGCGGCGCGGGCGCTGTCACGAACCGGGCGCAGCAGGCCCCGGAAGGTCACTAGTTCCGCGAAGCCACAGGCCAGAGCGTTGTTCACCATGTCCTTGACGGTTATCGTCGAATCCAGCGTCTCGTCGTAGGTGTCTCCCCTGGCCACGCATAAATTATGAAATGCATGCCACTCCGGCAGATCGAGATCGTCATTGGTATATCCTCGCTGCTTCAGCTGGTGGATGCACCATGGCGCGATATCCCGCGTCGGCCCCTTGCTTGCGTCCATCAGAGGGATAATGCAGGTGGCCTCCAGATTGACTTGGCTTTCAGACTGGGCTGATAACCTGTCTCCCCCCCTGATGTTGCAGCTCATAACAGTTAGGCCGGGATAGCTTATGGGAGAGTTCAGCAGGCGCCCACGTAGGTCTGTCCAAGTTGCGTCATCCCGGGCTTCATCGTCGATTCTGCCAGGGCGATCTTTGTACAGCTTTCGCACGCGAGCCTCTGCACGCATGGCGTAGGGAAGGGAAATCCGCTCGGTGAACCCTTGGGCGTCTAGCGAGCCGCCAATTTTCTCAAGCTCTATGACCGTCCAGGCCCCTGCAACGTCCATATCGCGGTACTCGAACACATAGTAGGTCGGGATCTCGTAAATCTGCCCTTCCCGACCGATACCCGCCAGGCCATTGGCGTAGGTGACAGTCCACTCCAGCTCGGTGACCTTCTCGTTTTCAGGGCAGCAGGCGAACGGGCCGCGGTAACCGCCCTGCAGGTTCGAGGCGTCCAGCGTGATCAGGCCGTTAACCGTCTGCATGTTGTTGAAGCCAGGCCAGCTAGTATCGGTCGACCCAGACGAGGTAAGTCGGTCCACCTCGATGAGGCTGGTGCTGAACGCGGTGATCCGGTAGCGCAGGCCGCGCGGGCCGATAGTGGCCAGGCCTTGGCCAAGTGCAAGCCCAACCACGGGCGCGCCGCCGTCGTAGTCCAGCGTCATTTCAGCCGGCTGCTCGGGTATTGCGCTGGTGGTTGCCGTCCCTGTCGCTCCTACTGGGGACGATCCCAAGATGGTCGATGCACCGGTGGCCGTGATGGCCTGGCCGGCAAATGGCGTCACCTCAACGAAGCGCACGCGCCCGCTGCTTTGCTGCGCCTGGAACGGCTTGCCACTGAGCTGGGTGTTCAGTGCAGATACCAGTCCAGCGAGGTCGGTCGTTGCCGTGTTGAGCGTGATCGGGTACGTGGAGCCGCCACGCACCAAGTTGAATGTCAGCGGCGTGACGTTGAAGTCATACCGCGTTGGCGCGGCCGATCCGGTCAGCGTGGACGCGGTACCCGGGTTGGCAGGCACGCCAGGGCTGTATGGCGTATAGCTGTTCACCACGTACAGCCCGGCGTTCGCGCCAGCAACCTCGATGAGCATACCAACCGTTGGGTTCAGCATTTCCAGCGGGCCGCGGATGATGTCGCGCCCGGCGCCGCCGTCGATCACCGTGTAGGTGTAAGGGGACAGCACCCGAATGATGATGCCGTTCGACCAGTCCGCCGGGAACTGGCCGGAGCCGGCCGGAACGCTGATGGTGTCGCCAACGAACTGGTAGGCCGAAGCCGTGGCCGAACGGGTGAGTTCGGTTGCCATCGTCAGCTCCAGGCCGGCCGAACCGCTCGAGCTGGCCCCCACCTCCGGCACGTTGAACCAGTTGATGTGAGCCGGATCTGCCGAAAGGTCAGCGCCTGGCGGATAGATCGTGAACGAAGCATCTGCGCCGAGGGAGATCAGCGGGGTTTCGCCAACCTTCACCTTGGTCGATGGGACCTCATATTCACCCTCACCGATATAGAGCAGCATTTCGACGCGCTGGTCACGGGGCGCCAGGTGGTAGCGGCGTGGCTGGGTCAGGTGCGACGGGTAAACCCGCTGGTGGCCGGCGATCTGCCGCACAGGGTCGCCCAGTTTGACCTTGTTGCCCTTGGCGCTTGCCTCGGTCAGGGGGTCGCCCTGCTGGGTGCCTGCGCTGGATGGCATGCCTGGCATCTTGGGCATGATCGACTTCAGCACCGCCTTGGCGCCTTTGAACAGGGCGAAGGTGATGGAGAACGGGTCAGTGCCCTTCGGCTCGCGGTAGATCTGCAGCAGGTCAGCGGGCTTGAACTTGACCTTGTGCCACAGGTGCTGCTCGATCACCTCGTCGTTCAGCACAATGCTGATTGGCGGGCTTTCCCGGCGCTCGTAGGATGGGGCCAGTGACTTCAGCCACTCCTCGATCGACATTCGGCGGTCGGTCTTCCAGGTGCCGAGAGGCGCCGTATTGCTCAGCTTGTTCGGGTAAAATTCGATCATCGGTAATACACCACCCTTGGGTGAGCGGCCTCGAACTCGCCAGTCGTCCGGAGGCATGCGCCGCCGGGGTTTGTGTCCAGCACCTTCAACCTGCCCTCGCTTTCCACCACCACGCCTACGTGCAGACACAGGGAGCCCCGGAACACGGCGGCAATCGCCCCGGGTTCTGGTGCGCACTCCTCCATGCCCTGCCGCAGGTCGTGATAGGCCTCGGTGTTGGCCCTGAGCTTGTTCTTGCCCACGGCACCGAGGCTTGGCAGCAGCGGCAGGCCGAACAGCTCATGGCGCACCGCGATGCACATCCCCCAGCAATCGAAGGCAAAAGGCCCCCGTGCACCCTCGCGATACGGGGCGCGCATGAATTTTTCGATCATGGTCAGATGTACTTCAGGCCTGGTGCCAAGGATGTGGTCAGGATGGTGCGGAGACCGTTGGTGTTGAGCAGGTCGAAGAAGCCAGCGGTCAGCTTGGCAACATCGCCCTCATACTCCCGGCTGAGCAGCGTCATGCGGTACCGCTCTTGAGGGAACGACAGGTCTTCGGCCAGGTAGCGGCGGAAGGTGATGATGAATCGGTCGTCGGCCGCCTTGGCCTCCTCCACGACCTCCTGCACCTCGCCGGTCACGTTGTCCAGGCCGAGCACGAGGTTCTGGAACGCGCTGTTGTCGTTCTTGGGCAGGGCCAAGTCCATGGCCATCGCGATGAAGGTCAGCGTGCGGCCGTCCTCGGTGGTGCACACCCGGTCTTCCCAGCCTGAGCAGTACAGGTGGGAGACGGTGCCGCCTTCCTTCCTGGCCTCGATGGTGTCGACCAGTTCGCCCCTGCCCGAGGCGTAACACTCCTCGATCAGGCTCATGCTTCAGGCCACTCCACGTTTATCGCCACATCGATGATGTTTTTGTTGAACCAGTACTCGGGGAACTGCTCCCAGCCTTCGGGAATCAGCGGACGCTGCTTCAATTCGGCGTTGATGGAGTACCGCCAGCGCTTCACCTGGGTCAGCTCAACTTTCCCGTAGATGCCGATGAAGTGGACCTGGTAGGTGGTGAAGCCGGCCGGCAGCTGGAGCGGCATTTCGAACCACTCCATCCCATCATTCAGCGTTCGCGAATACCACGCCTCGAAAAATGCCGCCTCATCCTCTTCAAACACGAAGTTGAACGTCAGTTCAGACGGGACATAGCTGCGCACCTTCCGGTACCGGCGGCGGCCGGTGACCATCGGCGTAGCGCGCATTGGGTCAACTGTCGCGTAGCCATAGCCATCCTGCAGCGGAAGTGGCAATTCTGCCGGGTATTGAATCATTGCCATTCCTCAGCTGAGGTTTGCGTTTTAGGTGAGCGGGCTGAGGCCCAGCGCTTCCTCGATGCGGGCGAGCCGCCTTTGGAGCAGAAGCTCTTTCTCATCTGGTGGCACAAAGGGCTCGGGCACAGTTGCGCCCGCCCCGCTGTCGGCCTCGTCGGTTTCGGTGGTCATGGGATCTACCTACGTTGGGTTGCGCGACAGGCCGTAGGCCGCTTCGATGGCCTGCGCCCGCTCGCCGCCGCCCCAGATGTCAGCCACGAAGGCGTCAATCTGCAGCTGGCCGTCATCACCGGTGCGCTGATCAACAGTGCCGGCACGGGACCGGTCTTCGATCAGGTTCACGGTGACGTTTGGCTGAGTGACCACAGGCGCCTGGGTGCTGCCGGCCGATTGGGTCGATACAACCGAGCCGCCACCACCAGCCACAGATACCCGCTCATTCGAGTTGATCGCCTCCAGCAGCGCCCGGTTGCGCTTGGTGGCCGCGGCATTCACCACGAACTCGCCGTCGCTCAGGCGGGCCATGATGCTGTCGGAGGTGCCGGTACCGGCGCCGGACACGTACCCACCGGTGGCGAAGCCAGGGATCACGGCCAGGCTGGACGCCAGAGCAGTGGTCGAGGTCAGTGCGGCCGCTGCAGGAACGGAGTTGGCGCCCAGAGTTGCCAGGGATGCCATTGCCGCCGCCGGCGCCCAGGCCGTGGCCGTGGTACCCGCCAGGATCATGCTTTGGCCGGCCGCAGCGGTGCCGAGAGTAGCATTCAGCGCAGCATTCAGCGCCATCTGCACGCCCATCTTCACGAAACCGGCGATGATCTCGCGTACCACGTTCGAAGCGATATCGCCAAGCGTGCTCATGGACAACTGCCCGCTCATAATCGCGTCGGTGATATCTGTCGAGATGGTGTTGAATGCGCTGGAGAAGATCGACTGCGTTTGCCCGGCGATGTCGCGCGCCTGGTTGCCGAAGTTCTGCACGGCAGCCGTCCACCCGTTGATCGGGTTGAGCATGGCCTGATCCATCTGCGCCCAGCCGGCTTGGAGCGCTGCCAGTTGCTGCGGGAGAAACTCGTTCGTCAGGTCGATCTGCGCCTGCAGGTCCTGGCGCTGCTTCTCCGTCGTGGCATTTGCCAGTTCGGTGCGCAGCTGCAGGATGCGGTCATTGGTCTGCTGCTCCAGCTGAACGCGCTGCTGCATGCGCTGCGTTTGCAGGTTGCCCATGCCAACACTGGCTGCGTCCAGGCTGTACTGGGCGCGGTCATTGTCCAGCTGTTTTTGGAGCTGCGCCCGGTACTGCTCAGCCTGGGAAAGGCCTTGGGCACCCTTGATAGCGGCGGCGTAGTTGATCGACGATTGAGCCAGGGCCTCGTTGTACTGCTGCTGGGTGATCTTCCCTTTTGACAGCAGAAGCTCCAACTGAGACTGACGCTCGACATACTCTTGCAGCGCGAACTTGGCCGGCTGGGCCGCCTTATACAGGTTGTCGAAAGCGGTCTGGGCTTCGTTCAGCTTGCTCGATAACCCCTTCTGCCCTTTCGGAGATCCAGTGTTTCCGGGCTTCGCAGTGGTGTTTCCGTCAATCTGATCCAGTACTTCCTGAACCATCTCCGCAACCGTCTTGGTTTTCGGCGATGACTTCGGTTGCGAGGTCGGCTGCTGCTGGCCAAAGGTCAGAAGGCTAGCCCCCTGCAGAGTTTGCTTAGGCTCGTATTTCTCGACCAGCGAAATCCCCTTGGCGTAGCGCACTGTCTGGTCGATAACGGTTTGAATCGCATCAACCTGGCGCTTGGCGCTGGACTCGGCGTTCTCAGCCATGGTCTTCATGGAGCGCCCTTGGCTCTCCATTTGCGACTTAATGGCTTCGGACGCAGTGATCGAAGCCGTGAGCTGTACCCGAAGCCTTTCCTGGTCTTCCTTCTTGCCGTCCTTGACTGCCTCCTCGTACTTCTTGAGGAGGTCGGTTTGTTCTCCGATCAGGCGCGCATATTCGACCTGCTGGCTGTTGAATCCAGCCTTCGCAGCCGTATATGCAGCCTCTTGGGCAGTATTTGCGCCAATGAGGTCACGGGTTTGCGTCAGCTGGGAAATGTACTTTTCCCAGGCCTGCTCGCCACCACCGACCGCCGCAGCCGAGGCCTGCTGCGCGCTCGCCAGGGACTTGGCTGAACTGGTAGCACCATCAGTTGCGGTCTTGCTGCGGTCAAGCAAGCGGGCGTAGTCGTCAGCCTTCTGGCTGCTGGCTGAGTATTCGGCTCCGATCCTGACCAGTTCGTCGCGGTACACGCTGGAAATCTGGGTGTTGCTGGTCAGCCATCCGGTCAGCGAGTCAAGAGAGCGCTGACCATTTCTTACCTCCGCAAACATGCTCTTGAAGGTCTCGGCCGACTCTACTCCACTAGCGCCGAGAGAATTAAGGCCATCGAAGGCACGCGTGAAGTAATCATTCAGCGCGCTGCTGGCGTCCCTCGCGGCATCCCGCTGAGCATCCATCCATTTCGATGACTGAAAGCGCTTCTGTTCGGCGCTAAGCTCTCTGAACTTCGCGATGGAGTCATCCAACGTTAAGTTCTGGTCTATGAGAGCTTCGGTGGCGGTGTCAGTACTTGAAGCGAAGTAGATTGCAGCTCCGGCCGCAACCGAAAGGCCCAGTGTAATCAGCCCAAGCGGGCCGCCAAACGCGGACAGCGCAGCTGACCCTGCTGTTCTAGCAGCAATCCCTCGCTGCTCAGCGGCATTCAGCGCATTTTGTGCTGCTGTTTGAGCGCCGAGAATAGCAACACCATCTGTGCGGACTGCGTTGAGCGCCACGGTCTGCTGGCCGACGACGGCCCCCGTGGCAAGTTCAGCCTGGCGCGACGCTGCAAGCCTTCCCTCGGCCGCGGCCAATTGATTGGCGATCGCTGCCTCAGCTGTGCGGATCTCGGCCAGACGGGTATGAGATGCGGTGAGTCCGGCATTCGTGATCTGCGCCTGCAGGCGCTGGATTTCCAGTTGCCTGTCAGCAGCCAATTGAGCAGACACAGCTTTGAGCTGCTTAACGCTAGAAAGCTCGGTCTGTGTCGCCGCCATAGCCTCGCTACGGGCGTAGATTGCTCTGGCCAGCGATGCCTCTGCCGTGGCCACTGTCACGCTATGGATCGCAACAGCTTCTGATGCAGCTGCAAGCTCACCTTGCCGAGCAGCTACAAGTTGCTGATTGGCTGCAGCTGTATCTGCCAGCCTGGCCTTGGCCGACAGAGCCAGGGACGAAACCAGGCCTACACCAACCTTGGTTGCGTAGGCTCCAGCTACGGCGATCAGCGCGTCAGTGTTTTCGACGACGGTCTTCAGGCCGTCTCCGCCAACAGCAACAAGGCTCCCAAGACCGTTGGCGATACGCTGAATGCCCATGACAACATCTGGCTGGGCCAGAGACGCGGCCAGGGCGTCTACGGAACTTACGACAGGGTCGACATTGATTTGCCCGACGGCAGCCAGGAAGTTGTTCTTGAGAGCCTGCGAAGCCTGCTCAAACGTCCGCGGCATCTTCGCCAGTTCAGCGTTTAGCGATGTCAGCGACTTGAGCAGCGCGTTCGTTACAACATCGCCAGTGATCTTCCCTTCTGCCGCAAGCTTGCGAATCTCTCCGTTCGTTACCCCCAGATAATCGGCCAGAGCGCGAGTTATACGCGGCCCTTGCTCCATGACGGAGTTCAGCTCCTCGCCGCGCAGCGTGCCGGAGGCGAGACCCTGAGAAAGCTGAATTGCAGCGTTCGACGCCTCCTGCATCGTTGCGCCAGAGATCACGAAGGCCTTGTTGAGCGCATCGGTGACGTTGAGCATTTGCTCTTGCGTGTAGCCGGCACCGCGAGTGGCGTTTGCCAGGCGCGTGTACAGCGAGACGGTGGATTCAAGCGAACTGCCGGTGTTGTTGGCCATCGCCAGCAGCTTCTGGAACGACTCGCTGGCGTTTGCCGTCGAAGTACTGACCAGCGCCAGAGAGCCCTGCATGTTCTTGAAGGCATCGGTCATGCGCAGCACTTCGCGAGCGACGGCGCCCACCCCAAGAGCAGCAAGCGCACTGCCTGCAGCGCGAGCAGCAGTTCCAAGCCCGCGAACGTTGACCGTCGCCTCGCCGCCAGCGTCACCCAGGCTGTTGAGGCTCGTACGCAGCTGGTCGATCTGCTGTCGAGCGTTTCGCGAGTCGATGACTATCGAGAGGCGGGATTCCTGAGCCATGCCTTTCTCCGGGCGTAAAAAAACCCGCCGGAGCGGGTTGTCATGTCGTATTCGGCCTACTTGGACCTTAATTCAGCCATTGCCCTTAAGCAGCCGCTGTAGAAATCGTTCCTGAAGTCGCTGATTGCGGAAGTCTTCATTGGCTCAGTGCTGTACCTGGGCAGCTTGAAGGCTTCCACGAATGCAATTCGCACAATCGAGTTAACCTGGGCCTCCTTTGCATCTGAGATCTTCGAGGCTCGCCTATCTATGATTGCCAGCGCCTCGGACAGGTTCTTCCCATTTTGCCTGTACTCCATCGCGCCCTTTGCCGCTGTGTCATAGACCTTGCAAGGGTCTTCTTCCGCAGCCTGAGCAAACGATGCTGCGAGCATCGCTGGAATGAGTGTCGCTCGAATCAGTGACATTTCCTGCACCTCCGTATGATGAGGGCAATCTACCACCATCAGCAGGATGCGCAAAAACGCCTCTTCGCCACCTAGCGCTTCGGTGGTGTTTTGGGCTTGGCCTTCTCTTGCTGCTCATCCCATTGCCTGCGGAACTCGTCATCCAGGGCAAAGATGGCGGCATCGAACTCTTCGCGGCATATCGCCGAGGGGTAGCGGTCGAGGTATTCAGTGATGGCGGATCGCGCGATTGGGGCCGGCGCACCGACCATGCCGACGTACTGGCGGGACCTGCCAATCTGTCCGTACGCCTCAAGAATTTCGGCGGTCACTGGATCAATTTCCGGCGTCGGCGGCACAGGCTCCACGCCTTTAAGGCGCTCTCGCTTCCAGCGAGCTTTCTCGTTCGCCTCTCCGGCCCAATCGCGCCCCCAGCAATAGGCCTCTACGGCTTTTTTGCCGTCTCTTTGGCCCGCTCCTCGGCCCGCGTTGCGATGTCCGTAGCCACCTGCAGGGCGGTGAAGTACACGTCCGGACGCTGGGCAATGAGCAGCTTCCCGCGCTCTTGTGTGTATGGGGTGTCAACACCCGGCTGTTCAGCCTCTTCGACGCCCTCCCACTCCAGGATGATGTGCTTGCACACCAGGTCTACCAGCATGTCATCCATGCTCTCGATCTCTGGAATCTCGGCGTTCGCTGGGTCAAACCCATCGGTACCTACGCCATAGCGGGAGTCGACAATAGCCTGATGCCGCTGGATCAGAGCGTGGTGCGACTTGAACTTCGGGTTTGCTGCCGAGCCGACCTTGATCTTCACACCGGCGGCTATCTCAACCCACCGCGTACCTTCAACGTCCAGCTTCGGAGCCTGGGAAATGACAAGAGCCATGGTATTCCTCTGCGGTAAAAGGCCCGACGCGCACCGCAGGGCGCGCCGGGCAAAGGATTAAGCGGTGACGGTGACAGCGCAGGTGTCGGTCTTGGTGCCGTCTGCGACGCTGGTAGCCGTGATGGTGGCGGTGCCGGCGGTCAGGCCGGTGACCAAGCCGGTGGCGCTGACACTGGCGACCGCTGGGTCCGAGGTGGTCCACTCGACCAGCTGGCTCGCACCAGCCGGGGTGACTACGGCCTCGAGGTCGGCGGTTTCATCAACGGCCAGACTCAAGGTGGCAGGTGTCACCTCTACAGCAGCGATTACAATCGGTGCCGGCAGGCGGGTGATGGTCGGCGGCACGCGGCGAGCGGTGTAGCTCAGCTCCACCTGGATGATGTCGGTGGCGCCGCCGTCCGGCCAATCGCCGCTGACTTCCATCTCAGGGATGAAGAAGGTGTAGCCCCCGTCTGCGTTGCTCAGGGTGAACTCGAAGCTCACTGCGTCACCAGTCTGCTGCGCCTTCCAGTATTCGTAGGCGGTCTTGGACCAGCTCATGGTGATCGAGCCGCCCGGCACGAAGGTGGTCTGAATGATGTTGCCGGCAAACGGGTTGCCGTTGCCGATGCATCGCTGGGTCTGCGAGTTATTGGCGAACTGCAGGTTGAAGGTGTCAACGCACGCGTTGTCGTCACCCAGTTGCACGCCGTTGATCTTCAGCCCGGTCACGTCCTTGAAGCCGTAGCGCCGCTGGTTAGCCTCGGGCGCAGGGCTGACGATGAACGAGGTGTTGTCGGCCTTGTCCTGCCACGAGGTGGCCATGAACGTGGTGGTGACGCTGATCTCGTTGTCGTTCGGGACCTCGATGTTGATCGTGTCAACCTGAGCGCCCCGGGCAATGCCCGCGATACCCACGTCAGCGTCGTACGCGGCGATGGAGAACGAGATTCGCTCGTTGCCCATGGTCAGGGTATTGCCGACCCAGTTCGCGCCGAAGCAGGAGGCCAGGAACTCGTCCAGGGCGCCGTAGCGGAACTTGGTTTCGATATCGCCGCCTACGTCCACAGTCGTCTGGGCAGTGCCCTGCGACATCCGGGTTTCGCCGATCTCGTTGTTCTCTTCGGTGTTGTAGGTGGGCACCAGGCCGAAGCTGACGCGGGTCAGCACGTTCCATGGGCCCGGCGGGGTAGTCCCCGGCGTCACTTCGCGAATCCACGCGGTTGAGCGTTTTGCACCGCTACTCATGGGGTGTTTCTCCTATCGATAGGCGTAAAAAAACCGCCATGTGGCGGTGCAGGGTTTGCTTGTGGTCAGGCGGGAATAGTGCGGACCACGATGATCGGCAACGGGTCGTCGTCAGGCCTGAATACGACCTCGTTGTGCTCGAGCAGCGGCTCGGTGTACTCAACGATCGATCCGTCTTCCTGAATGGCCCTGGTGGTGTGCGCAACAGCGCGGTCTACCACTTCGCCATTGAAGCGGACCTTCATGGTCTGGCTCATCAGTAGGCCCTGTATGGGAGCGAGATGTTGACCTGGTACCAGCCGTTACCTTCGTCACCAACCACGCTTGGCGATGCAGCGAAGAAGTCCAGCGGCCCTTCTGGCGCGCTGTAGTACTCAAAGTGCTGCACCAGCGTGTCGGCGGCCTTGGCAATAGCCAGGGTGCCTTTGTTGCTTGGCACGAACAGCTGAACGATGACAATGCCCGTGCGCCGAACGCTTGGGCCGTTGCCTACCTCTGGCGTGCTGGATAGGCCAGGAACATCCGCAAGCCTGGCCCAGATTGGCTTGCCTGCTGGACTGAATGGCCCCTGCGGGTTGTTCGGGTAGTCGACAGCGTCTGCGGGAATGCCCGCCCACTGCTGCATACGGCCGATGATCACGGCGCGGATCTGTTCGAAGGTCATCTGCTGTAGGCCTGGGAAACGCTGTGGAAGGAGACTTCATAAATGCCGGCAGGAGCCTGCTTTGAGTGCCCCTGTTCGAGCGGCAGCGCATAGGGAAGCGAGTTCTGGATGAACACCTGCGTGTACGGCTCAAGCCCGCTCATGGCAGACAGGCCGCGCTGGATCGTCTCGCCGCCGCTCTTGTCCAGGTTCTCGGTGGTCGTGTAGACCGGGGCGCCAACGCTCACGATGTTATTGCCTCGGAATCGCCCGGTATCGACCGGCGACCGGAGCACGATCTCGTTGAGCATGGCCAGGGCGATCACCCTGACGCGCTGAGTCAGCGCCTCTTCTACCACGCCAGCGAACAGGCTTGGCGGTGTGCTCCATCCCTGCTTGGCCATGGGTCACTTCCTCAGTTGCACACGATAGGTGGCCGAGGCCGGATCGGCTCGCACCGATTTGACCAGGTAGACCACCTGCTTGGTACGGTCCATCAGGTCGGGCGCCGTGATTTTGTGACCGACATCCGGGGTATCCGCGACCTCGTTGGCCAGCGCGGTAAGGCGCAGATCACCGACGAGGATGTTGATGTTGTCGATTCGGCTGTCTTCGTAACGCGAAAGCACGCCACGGCCTGAGTAGGTGACCGGCTGGGCTGTCGTGGTTTCGTTAACCGGATCCCACACGCCTGGCCCCATGTACTCGCCGGTGAAGGCCAGAACAGCGTCGGCCAGGTCCGTATTGAACGCCTCGGCTAGGTCGGCCTGCAGCTCGTCGCGAAGTCCCATATCAGCCCCTCACGATCTTGGTCTGGCCGCTGTTGTTCAGGTAGGGCGCCAGCAGCGCCAGGGCGAACGACTCACCAGCACTGATGGTGCGGAACGACTCGGCGTAGGTCTTGCTGCTGGACACCCCGTCAGCATCCACCGACTTGCTCAGCACGCCGGTTTCCTTGCTGCCGTAGATGTTGCCCGCCGCAGCCTCGCGGGCAATCTCTGCGCCGGCCTGAATGACGTCATCTGGTACCGGATCGAACTCAGGCAGGCCGAGATTGGTAAGCCAGGTGTTGGCCATCAGCACCGCGCGGGCCTTCTGGTCGGCGGGCGCCCAGGTAGGCCAAAGCAGGGCGTCTACCTGCTCGACGGTGATGTAGGTGGTCATTACTTGGCCTCGTCCAGCAGCTTCTGCAGGTCTTCCAGGCTGGCTTCAGCGGGAAACTCGACGCCCTTACCTTTCAGCGCGACTTGCAGCTTTTCCTTGGCTTCAGCCTCTTTGGCTTTGGCCTCGGCTTCTTCGGCGGCCTTTTTGGCAGCTGCCGAATTTGCGCCCTTGCCGCCCTTCGCAGCCTTGATCGGCTCCGGGTGCTCGTAGTCAGCCGGCGCGAACTTGGCGTCAATGATCTTGTAGCCCTTCTGACGCAGCTCGGCTTTGCGCTCGGCGCTGACCGGGTGTTGCTCGTAAATCACTTTCTCGCTCATGGCGTTCTCCTGAGGAATGCGCCCCGAAGGGCGCTATGCCGATTACTGCGCGGCGTCACCGATGGTCATGACGCCAGCCGAGGCCTTGATGCTGTTTGCCACCAGATCCCAGTTGGTGCCGGTGGACAGCTCGGCGTTGGTCGGCGACTTGCCGCCGTTGGCGGTATCCCATGTGAACCCCTTGAGGCCCAGCCCGAAGGTGTAGTCGGCCTGCATGGTGGTCTCGATCCGCTCCTTGCCGTTGGAGGTTTCGATGTTGGTGATCAGGTCGGAGCCGTCCATCACCACCGCTGCGCCATCGGCCAGGCTCAGCACCTTCTCCTTGTTCGGGGTACCAGCCTCGTACAGCGCGGCAGCGTCAGTGACGATGACCGCCTTGCCGAGAATGTCGACCACCTGGACGCCCGAGAAGGTGAACAGGCGCTCAGCGTTGGCCAGGTTCTGCCCCATCAGCTTGTGATACATGGCACCGGTCATGACCTGAGCCACCAGGCGCTGGGATGCGTCACCGAACAGAGCGTGGGCGTTGTTGATGCCAACGTAGGTGATGCCGGCGGTGGCAGATACGTCGTTCACCGCTGCCGACTGGTTACCGATGGCCGCGACCAGGGCTGCGATGGCGGTGTTCAGCTGGTCCGACATGATCGACTCGGACAGGTTGCGGCTGATGACCTCCAGCGCCTCCTCCGGGTTCTTCTGCACCCAGGAAAGCTGTGCGGGCTCCCAGATGATCGGGCCGAAGCCACCGGCGATCTTCACCGCGTCATACTGCTTCTGAGCCAGCGGGGTCGAGGACTGGGCGCCGTTCGCGGCATAGCGGTCAACACGGCGCTGAGCGCTATGCAGGCCAGCCCAGAACGATTCCTGCAGGAAGTCACCGTCGATACCTTGGGTGGTAAGACGGATCGAGCCGGCAGACGCGGCGTTGAACTTCTCAACGTCCTGCTGCAGGGTCTCGATGGTGGTTTGCTTGAGGTATTCGTTGAATACCTTCATGTTCGAAAGTGCCATGTTGGCTCCTTAAGCGTCTGCGGTCATGGCCTTGATGGCTTCCAGGCGCGCTGCCTTGTCACCGCCGAGGCTTCCCTTGGTTTGGGGCTTTTGACCATTGGTCGTGTGGGCGCCTGTGCCTTGAGCACCGGTGCCCTTGAGGATGTGATCGCGGTGCGGGTACTGCGAGACGAGGGTTTCGAGCGCTTCGTTGAAGTCGGCCAGCTCACCTGGGCGGGAGCGACTGAAGACCTTCTGGCCTTGAGCGTCATAAGCGACGACCTTGCCTTCCTCGATCTTGAAGTTACTGCCGAAGGTGGCCTGCACCATGTCTGCCGGGACAGCCATTTTCTCGGCAATGAACTGCGAACGGGCGAAGCTGCCACCGATCTTCTCGGCGTACAGTTGCTGCTCGAAGGTCTGAGCCTTGGTGTTGGCTTCGTCCAGCTGGGTCTGGAAGGCCTTGCTGATTTCACCCTTCACCTTCTCGATCTCGCCGGCATCCACCAGCTTCTTGGCGTCGAGGTTGGCGACGATTTCCAGCGCCTTCTTGGCGGCGGCAGCATCTTCGATGCCTTCAAATGCCTTGGCCGTCTTCTCCAGGCCATCAGCGCGCTCTCGGTGCGACTTGGCTTCGGCGTTCAGCCGAGTGATGGTGTTGCGGGTGCCCGCAGCATCGAAGGCGACCTCCTTGCCATCGTCCTCGACGTAGACGGGTTTGCCGTCTTCGATCACTGCGTACTGCTTGCCATCCACTTCAACGGTTTTGAGTTTCATCTCGTCTCTCTGGGCCATCCGGCCTGCTGATGAGCCATCCGGCCCTATTGCGCCCCGTCCATCCGAACCGCAGGCAGAAAAAAGCCCCGCACTGGGCGAGGCCTGCATTGCGCGCCACAAAACGCGATGCTCGTATTTCGTGGCGCGGAATTACTTGAGTCGTTCGTGCAGCTGGTCGAGCGTCAGGAATTTCCCGCGCTCGTTGTAGAAGTCTTCCAGCTTCAGCTTGTCCTGGCGCAGCAGCTTCCCGCGCTCAGGCCCGAGGATCTCGTCCTGGCGGGCTGCGGGCTGGCGAGCAAGCCATTGCGCGTAGGTGGTCTGCTGTGGAACTTGGCCATCCATGCTTGCCCGCGTAGCCGCGTCACTGATCCCCAGCGCCTGGGCGCTCTTGAGTATCGGGATCTTGGTGGACCGGCAGCAGAAGTGAATGCGCCCCGGGCCAGCCAGCCATGGGATCTTGTGCCCAATTGGCTGGTAGGTGCCCAGCGTGTACGGCAGGCGGTCACGGATTCGGCAGGTTGTCGATGTCCGGCTGTCCAGCGTACTCAGCCACTCAACATGGCTGATGATGTCGCTATTGGCCTCGAACGCCTTGTCGCTGGCAGTCTCTGCGGTGTGCGATACAGCGGACCTTACTACGGACTCCACTTCGCGGCGTGGCCGCTGCAAGAGGCCGTCCGCGTACTTCTCGGCCCTGGTGCCCATTATCGTTCGCACGATCTCAGCTGTGGTCTGTCCGTTTACCACGCCAGCGCGCACAGCGTTGCGTATGAGCGCCTTTCGGTCCGCCTCGATGCCGTCCATCCATTCGGAAAGCAATCGCCCCTGGAATGGCCTGGCTGCGGCCTGCGCCCTCACCTGGCTGAACTGTGCGACCTGGATTGGGAACCCGGCCTGCACCAGGGCTGGCACGATCGATTCGAACAGGTTCAGCTGGAACGCGATCTCGTAGGTGGCCACGCCATCAGTCAGCGCAGTCATAGCCTGGCGAACCTGGGCGAAGGTGTCGCTGTTCAGCTGGTTGACCCGGAACAGCGCGGCATCCACGGCCGAAGCGCTCAGGTCTGTACCCAGCGCCTCGATGGCAGACACCAACGCCGCACGCAGCTCAGCGTCGTTACCGTTCAGGATCTTGATGATCGCGACGACTTGGGCATTGCTCAACCTGGACAGATCGACCTCATGCCCAATCAGCTCGTCAATCAGCTGCTCGTTTGCTGTCTTCATCAGATCGCCCCGAGGGCTGGGCCTTGGGATTCAATCTTGGCCAGCTCTTTCTCCCAGTCGTATTCGTCGCTGATCACGCCACGGCGCTGCATCTCAGCGAACAGCGTCTCTTTCGAAAGCATGCCGGCGTTGGCCATGGATACCAGAGTTGGAAGCGACACCTCAGGCATGTAGTCAACGTCGAAGTTGCCGCGCATCTCGACGGTGCCGCCATCACCCTGACCACGGTAATCAGCCATGAACTGGAGCAGCTGCCCCAGGCAATCACCGAACTGGTGAGCCATGCGGGCCAGCGGCGAAAGCTCCTGAGCAGCCTCTTCCTCGGCCTGTGTCGCGGTCTTGGTCGCAGACTTGTCCGGGGTCAGCAGTTTGGCACCTGCCATCCGCATCTCATCCAGCAAGTCCTGTAGCGCGGTGCGCCCGGCCTCTACAGCCTTGCCCGTGTGTTCCACATACTTGAGGTTGCCATCTTTCGGCAGATCGGTAAGTGATCCGGTGCCAACCTTGAACTCTGGCGGGATGACCTTGCCCTGATTGTCGTACTGGGCCTGAATGCCGATACGCACCAGAATCGGCACGCGAATGACATGCAGGATGTTGTCCTGGTCGCTCTGGCTCTGCCAGTGCTTTACGTTCAGGTGGGCCAGCTCCAGCAGCGGTGGCTTGGCAGTCATGAAACCAGTGCGACCGGTGTAGAACGTCACCCATGGGATGTACGTCAGGCTGGTGACGCCCTCGTCATGAACTGCCCATGCGCCACCCTTGCTTGGGGCTCGGTAGATTCTCCACAGGCCTGGCTCAAGTACGCGGATCTGCAAGACGACATCAACGCCGAACTCGCCATCCTCTTCCTCGATCGCCTCAATGTAGCGAATGTGGGTCAGCACACCGCCCTTTGCCTTCCACCCGAGAACCTGCTCAGGCTTGACCATGACAGCATATGGGCGGACGCCCGCGGCTTTCTCTTCCGCCATGGTGCGGCCGGCTTCGGAGGCTGGATGATCAACGAAAGCGTGGCACAGGCCGTGGCTCAAGCCATTCCGGAAGAACTCCACCGACCAGTTGTTCAGGTCGTTTCCGGCCAGGTCGATGTCCGTTGCCATCTCCGCAATCTCGGCCGGAACGTCGTCGCCCAGCTGCAGCGGCTCCGCAAACACCCGAGAGGTCATGTTGCCGACCGTCTCAGAGTACGCGGGCAGCAAGGTGGACTGGGCAAGGCGAGACTTGTAGATCTCATCATCTTCTGCTGGGTATTTCGGCAGCAGCGCCTGGCCAGCAGCGCGCATGGCCATGGTCCCGCCCATGAGCGGAGAGATCACCGCCCAGTATCGGCGCATCTCGTCGACAGCTGGCAGGGTGAAGCTCGGGTTATCGCTCATGGTCACATTCTCAGGGATTGGGTCGTAGTCATTGGGCGTTCGATAGGGAACAGATAGGCCAGCGGATAGCCGGCGGCGTCGTTGAGGTGATCCACCCCGCTCGACTTGTCGGGCATGCCGTTCTTGTCGTAGGCCTGCTGCTCCAATCCGTCCGCAAGGTGCGGGCACCGGTTGACGTTGATCTTCAGGCGCCGCTCGCCATTGCCATTCAGGATCAGCGCGTTGACGGCGTTCACCCTGTCCGCGATTGCGGGGTTTGTCCCGTTCACCTGGATGGAGAATCCGGCCTGTCGCAAGATGCTCAGGTCCGACTCACTGGCATTCTTGCTGCTGGCGTTCTGGCCTGATGCATCGGGGAAAATCTGAATAGGGTGGCCCTTCGCGGCGTATCGCGCCTTGATCAGCTCTGCCATGTACGGCGTATCGCGCCCATCAGTGATCTCGGCTACTGCTACAGGGCATCCGCCGCGCAGGACATAGACAACAGCGCTCATCTTGAGCCTGTTGAAGTCCATGCCGATCAGAAGCGGCTCACGCTCCTGCTCGACGGTGTCGCAGTGGTTCAGCGTCCGGTCAAAGTCTGGATAGACGCTGCCGCTGTTCAGGTTTGTGAACTTTCCCTCGATGTATGCAGTGATTAGCGCAGCTGGGTAGCTGTCGCGAAGGCTCTGCACATAGTCGTCGGGAAGGAACGGATTTGTGTAGGTCGCAGCCTGAACCATCGCATAGCCAGGCTTGGGAGCGCGCCCCCAGGTGTCGTAGACGAACTGGAATCCTTCAGGCGTGGTGTAGGCCGAAACTCGGTTGAATGGCTGCTCTATACCAGTTGGTCGCTGCCGGTTCCGCGCAATGATCTTGCGCCACGCCAGCGCCGCCTGAGCCTTCTTTAGCGTGTCGATCTCGTCGACGTGCGCGCGGTAAGACTCATACCCGATGATTCGCGCCGGGTTTTCGAGCGTCCTGAGGATGAAGTCACCGCAGTTCGGGGCGCTGGTGTAGATGATGTTCTCTTGCTTGTTGTACTTGTAACGAATGCCAAGCTCGCTCAGCTTCTCCTCCATGCGAGGTGCGAGGATCAACCTCACCAGGTCATAGGTCGGCTCATAGAGCGCAATCAGCGCGTCAGAGGAGGACAAGGCATCACGAAGGGCACAGTTGGCCAGGGTCTCCGTCTTTCCGGTACCGAACCCGCCAACGAAGGCAGGGTATTTGTCTTGCAGCTGGAAGAACCTAGCCTGAGGCTCGGTCATCTGGATTCGTAGCGTCCGACCGGCCACCTACCACCTCAATCTCGATTTTGGTTACAGGAGGAGCCGGCTCATGACCTGCCTTAAGCGCGGCCAGCTCGACCCGGCGCTTCTCGATCTCGATCCGCTTGAGCTCTGCATCTAGGTCGGCGTGACCTGCAGGCACGAACATGCCCAGGTGTCGGCCGATATCGACCAGAGCGCCCTTCTTGTCGTGCAGCTTGACCTTCAGGCCGTCGCGCCCCTGAGACACCTCAGCGATGGCAGCAGCCGTGTCATCGTCAATCTCGGTGGAGTCGACTAAGGCCAGCCCGTGGTACGGAACCATGTCCTCAGGGCCCTCATCGTCGGCTTCGACCATGCGGACCATCGTCTCGCCCCAGCGGACCACCTTGCGGATATCGCTGAAGCCGATCTTGGCGAGTTCCTTGAGTACCATGTCCTGGGTGATTCCGGTTCTGCCAGACCTTGACTTCATGCTCTCGGCAACAGCGGCTGAAACACTAACATTTGCTAACAGGCGTGAACCTTGCTCGTTTGCCGTCTTCTTGCTGTAGCCAGCACGGATAGCGGCTTGCGTGGCATTCAGGTCGATCAGGTATTCTTCGACGAAGCGCTGCTGTTTTGCTGTCAGCGCCATAGGGAATTCCTTGAGACTTGGGTGCCTCGCTGGGCTGGTTATTTATGCTCGGCTGCGCGGATCGTCATAGTCCGAACCCTGCCGCCAGTGCTGGTATCGCGCCTTGCAGCCATCTCGACGGCCTTCTCGGCAGATGCGCCCATGTCCATCGCAGCGAATGCGTATGGAGTGCCGCTACCGATGGCGTACGGACGATCAGGCTTGATTGGCGACTTCCACAGACCCGTATCGTCATCCACCGCCACCATCAGCAGCTTCCCGCCATCCACGACGATTGCAGATGCGTCGACCTTCCCGGATGGCGCGGTGCCGAAGTAGGCCCCGACCAATGCGTCATAGTCACAGAGAGCCCCGGACATGAAGAACTTCACGCCGTCGCGCTCAATGCACTTGTCACAGTCGTCATCGGTGATCAGGTCGCCTCGGGTGACGCGGGAGTCGTAGGCGATAACGCCATCCTTGTAGGCGATGGTGGTCATTCAGGATGAACCTCGATCTTGATGCCGCGCCCTACCCAGTAGCTCAAGCGCTCCAGGCATGGTTCGCGACCGGTCATCTGAGCAATGGCGAGCACGCCAGCCAGGTAGAACCTGAGCCACCAGCGATGGCGGCAAACGATGCGTGCAGTTACTGGCGCCATCTGCCCGCCCTCAGCTGAACGGATCGGCCGGCTTGGCGATCGAGCGCACAAACCACATGAAACCCTGCTGCAGGTTGGTCTTGGCCAGGGCCAAGGTGCGCTGGTCCACGCCTTCGATCTGGCCGATCTGCTTGAACAGCTCGCCAGCATCGGCCTCCAGGGCCTTGATCGAGTTCATGCCGTCGATCTCGCTCTGGGTGAGGTCGCGGTAGCCGGTGATCTTCTTGTGCTGGTTGTCCATGGGTGATCCTCAGGTTGTCGCGCCACGAAACGGCGCATAGCGAATTTGTGGTGCCCTACCCGGGCTGGAACACGTGACCGCGCCGGGCGACCGCATACAGGACGATCCCCAGCTTGAGGATCACACCGTACAGGGTGGGTACATGGCCGTTCATGGCCAGGACGAACGCGCCGAACGCGCCGATGGCCACCAGGTAGAACGCGACGGCCAGCAGTGGCGCATCCATTGGCCTGATCCGCCGCAGGTAGTCGCACGCGGCGATCACCACCAGCACGCTCAGGAAGGCATTGGCGCCGATCAGGACTGAAATCAGGGTCGAGCTCATCAGGTAGCTCCCTTGGCTCCGAACTGACCCACGAGCGACTTCAGCACCGGGATGATGTTCATTGCCAGAAGGCCTATCAGAAAGGCCACGCCGTATTGGGTTTCTCCGCTTGTGCCAAGGCTGAAGTAGCTGATGGCGAGCGGGGTGCAGAAGACTGCCGAAGCGAAGCCGGTGAAGAAGGCGGCGACCGCCTGGCCCCGGGTGAGCCCCCGCAGGAAGGTCAGCGAGAGGATCGCTCCTGCGAAGCCGCCAATGATCACGCCGTACTTCACCAGCAGGACGCCGGCAGTCGTGCTTGCTGGTTCGGCCATTGGTTGTCCTTGGGAATTCAGGGCCTCTTGAGGCCCTATTTCGGGCAATAAAAAACCCGGCGCAATGGCCGGGTTCTGTGTGTCAATCCGTAACGCGCAAGATCGACAGGATGGGCAAATATTCTCTCACTTTCTCACTCATTGCAATGGCTATTTGCTACGCCGCGCAACTTTCTATCAATCCCTCTGCATCGAGAAGCTCCTGAGCGGCTGTGAGAGCCTCGTTGACCTGGTTGTCCAGCGTCTTTCGGATGGACGAGCGCCAACGGTACCGAGTCGACTCTGGCTTGCCGTCATTGTCCCAGTTGTCGATGTTGTACCAGGCAGCCGGCAGCACAGCTGCGGACCTCTTGAGCGTCTGCTTTCGATCCACCGCATCGCTCATGCCGCTCAACCCTTTCTCGTTGAACGAATCCACAAGGGCCTTGTTCTTGGCGATAGCTTCGGCCTCCCTGCTCACCATCTCGATCGCGGCCGGCTCATGCTTCCCTCCTACCTGAGGGATTGCCCAGGTCAAAATGGCGCACTCACGGAAGCGCTGAGGTGCAGGCGACTTGATCGTCTTCATCAGCTCCAGTATTGCGTTGTGCTTGCGATCCTCGTGAGTGGAGTACTTCGCCACCAGCGCACGCCAGTGCTCAGCTGAGAGCGACTTGTGCAGCCGGCCGAACACCCAGCAGTCCACGAGGAATGCAGCCTCCTTGCCGACGATCTCGCCTTTCTGCTTGGCCGCCTGAACCTTCGGCTCGAACTCGCAACCGCCTGCGCTGTTGATCGTCTCGGCCGCCAGGGCGCGAACCACTGCCGATACCACGTTCTGATAGTTCATTGCCCACCCCTTGCCCGCTTGGCCTTTCTCACGATGAATTCTTCGTAGCATCGCTTGCGTCGAACCGCGCCTGCCCAGGACAACGCCACACCACCCACCACCATGAGGGTGGCCAAAATCAGGAATCCCCATGCTGGTGTCATGCTGCTGCCTCCTGGGCCTGGATACGGACGCGCACGGCGCCGCCCTTGGTCGTTTCCTTGCTCACCCTGATCTGGGTGGCGAACACGTTGTCGTCGATGCCCAGGGCATCTGCCAGGCCGTCACGACCCGCCTTGAACATCGCCACCAGATTGTCGTCGTCGCGCCGGCGGCGATCTGGCGGGACGAACTCGAGCATGAGCAGCGCTTCACCCTTCGGCGCCTGGATGCCAGCCTGCTTGGCCAGCAGGTGGCAGGCTGCCCGGTAGGACTTGGCCGCCTTGCTCTTTCTGGTCCAGTGCACCCGGGCATTCGGGCTGCATGCGGCCGGTGGCCACGGCAGTGTCAGTTCCGTCATGCGGCCCCCTTGATGGTCAGAATGCCGGCCCGAATCAGGGCCTCATGAGTCTCAGCGATCGCCCGCGGCATGTCGGACCAGTCCACCTCTCCCTTCCCACGACCATCGAGCACGTCGTGACAGGCGCTGCAGGCGTAGACCGCCACGGTGTCGAAGCCCTTCATGCCCATTCCCTTCTGCCCGCATGGCAGGTGGGCCAGCACGGTGGTTTCAGGGTTGAAATTGCAGACGCCTATCAACCTGACCGTACAGTCCTGACCCCTGGCGCTTTCTCTGATCTTCTTGCTGACAATTTTCATACGACGCTCCCCCACGCTTCTCCGCGAACGATCTTTCCAACAGTTCCGCGGTTAACCCCTGTCACTCTGGCGATATCCAGCTGGGAGTTCTTTTGCGCGTGAAGCCTGCGGATCTGGCGAACCTGATCTGGCGTTACCTTGGCGTTCGGGTGGGATACCCCCTCAAGCTTTGTGCCGTGCCTAACCTTGTCAGCCTCATTGTCTTTGTGAGAGCCCCAGGCCAAGTTCTCAGCCCTTGAGTTCATTTGATCCCCGTCAAGGTGCCTGACAACCTCCCCCTCACCTGGAACGAAAGCCTCTGCGACCAGCTGGTGGATGTTCCTTTTGGATTGATCGGGACCATCGCAGAGGCAAACCGCTGGATACCCTGCGCTCATGCTTTGAGCCAGGATCCGGCCTTCAATCAACTTTTCGCCACGACCGAACTTCACGTATCTGCTGATCGAGCGGACGCGGCCTAGGTTGCTCACCTCGTAGAGGCCTACAAAGCCCCGAACCGGACGCCATCTTTCTTCCTGATCATTGACAGTGCAGTCCTGGCCGCGGGCGCTCTCGCGCACCTTCTTGGATACGACACGCATCAGTACCGCCCTCCCCACCGATCCGGCTCAGTCCAGCGCACTCCATGCTCGGCGCCGAAGGCATGCATCACTTCGAACAGGTCGCTGAACCACTTTTGCGACTGCTTGCGGGTCGATACGCCCAGGACGACGAAGCCGCCGTCGATGCCCGGTACTGCGTCCTGCTTCTGCACCGCCGCGCTGAAGATGTGCTTCCAGTCCTCGTCGGTGAGCCTGCGGCCGTACCACTCCACCTGCTGGGAGACGTCGCGGAGCATGGCCCACATCTTCCGGTTGCAGACGTCGGGGCGCTTCTCGTCGCAGATGACGATCAGCTTGGGCTTGGTGAAGTCCTGGGCCTGCAGGCGCCCCAGCAGCGCGCTGACGTCACCCATGCTTCGCATCAGGAACTCAGTCATGGTCTTCCTCGCTGCTCGTCTCAAGGGTCAACTGCTCAAGGGATACGAAACCGATCAAGGTCAGCTCCCAGCACGGCGGCAGTTCGCAATAACCGAACTCTCCGTACTGGCCTGGGAAGTAGGCGCAATCGAACACATAAGATCCGGCGCCCTTCTCAAAGCCCTCCCCGTCCGCCATCTGTTTTTCGATCTCCTGCAGACGCTCCACGGTGATTCGCCCGCTGATCGCAGTGATGAAGGTCTCATCGCCCTCACCCATGTGCAGCACCTCAACAATCAGGTCTTTCCTGAATATGTCGATGGTCATGGCTTCCCCCTCAGAGCGCAGATCTGTTTGTTCTGGCGACGCAGCATTTCCTTCAACCCGTCTTCCTGGCGCTTCGCCTCGCTACGTATTTGCTCGATCTCCACCACCAAGGCGGCGCGGGAGGCTTGCCAGGCTTCCCACATGAACTGAGCGTTCTCGTCGAGGTATTCGTCCATCTGGTGATCGTTGCGCTTAAGCCAGGTGCTGCCGATGTAGGAGCTGATCCACGCTTCGAACTGCTCGCGCATCTTGTTGGTGTCCATCAGTGCTTCTCCTGCGCGTGCCATTTGGCCTTGTATTCGGCGATGAAGTCGGCCGGGAACTGCGAACGCCAGCCGCACCGGCACTTGAACTGCTCGCCATCCCAGGTGGTGCGCGGCATCAGGTGCGGGCATCGCTCTCCACCGCAGTACGGCGAGTAGCCTTCTCGGGTCATCAGGTTTTCTCGAACGAGGCTCATACCCCCTCCCCGGCCGGCTGCCCGGCGCGCTTGATGTTCAACTTGGCCAGCAGATGTGCACGGCACGCGGCGGCGCTGGCTGGGATCTGCTGGACCTCCAACAGCCGCGCCTGCTTCTGGCTGGCGTACTCATCGGCGAGCTGCGCAGCGCTCTTCTGGCTGTCGTGACCGATGCCGGTGGCGATCTTGCCGTCCAGTGGCTCGCCCTCCTGAGCGCGGCGGACGATGATCTCGTAGGCCCGGTCGAAGCGACGGTGCAGGGCCTTGTCGGTCGGCTGGGCGGCGCGCAGGTCGAACAAACCGGTGGCCACGGCAGCCAGGCGCACGCCTTCGTGGCTGTAGCGACCCTCCAGAGCCTCCATCCATGCGTCATCAGCGGCTGGCAGGCCCAGGCGCTCCGGAGAAGGCTTGCACCAGCCGATGAACTGGCCGACGCTCGGCGCGAACGGCGAACCGCTCCGGCGGCACTCCTCGATGGCGTAGCGCACCTGGTTGATGTCGCTGATGCCGGCGTCGATCAGCCCCTTCGTCCAGCTGCGCTTGGCAGCCTTCAGGGCCTTGTCGTCAGGCCATGCCTGCTTGTGGGCCGGGAAGATGGCCTGCAGCTGGCGGAAGATCTTCTCCACCACCTCGCCGGTGGCGTCGTCGACAACGCCCAGCGGCACGCCGGCAACCGGTACCGGCTGGCTGACCTGCAGGGCCCGCGCAGCTGCGGGAATCATTTGGGTGACGTTCTTCATAGGTCATCACTCGTGTCATGACGCCAGCTGGTGTCGTTGAAATCAGGGCCATTGCGAACAGTGCGGCCCTGCTGAGCACCCGGCAGCACCTTCTCTGGGAACAGGCCAGTCCAGCCGTTGCTGATCGACTGGTTGATCACGGCGTCGGGTGCGTGGTGACCGGCAAGGGTCTTGGCCTGGCGTTCACAGGTGGTCTTGGTCAGGCGCTTTCCGATCTCGCGGCGGTGCTGGCACCAGTCCGCCCATACGGAGGTAGTGACGTTGGCAGGGCAGGCAGTCAGAGGGTCGAACTTCGAAGCCTTGCGCGAAGCGGGCGAGGACGCCTTGGCGGCCACGCGCTCACCCTCAGTTGTACTGTTGCTCTTTGTATTACTCTCCTCCGCCTTTTCCGAATAGGGGTCACCGCCTTTTCCGAATAGGGTCGCCGTGTTTTCCGAATAGGTATTCGACTTTCCGAATAGGTTCGAAAGGCGAACACGGCGCTCGACAACCTGCCGGCCATCACGGATCAGCTCGACCCGCAAAAGACCCTTGGCCGACAGAGCGCTGATGATCTCGGACACGCGGGAACTCGACAGCCCAAAGAACCTGGCAAAGTGGCTGTTGCTGGCGTAGCAGCCGCGCACAGGGTCTTGAAGGCTGCCGATCTCAACCATCATCACCTTCTCGGTGATCGACAGGGAGTGGTCGAGCCAGACCTCGGCAGGGATCCAGACGCCCTTGAATTGACGTGGAATGTCGGTCATTGGCCATGCTCCTGCACCAGGCACGCAAGAAGCTCGGCGTCGTCAGCCATCGCCTTATCGACGGCCTGGTCAGCAGCAGCGTACTGAAGCCAGAAATGGCGACCATCCGTGATCCCTACCGCCCTGGCGAGGTTGTTGTAGGGGAAGTCGCGCATGTAACGATACCGCTTGGCGTCCGCGCGCATAGCTTCGTGCTCGGACTGGACGCCATCCCCGGCATCGTCCAGCCTTGTGATGATCTCGCGGACAGTGCGCGCTCCAGCGTCGAGAGAGTCGTGTCCTGGCGGGATGCCGCCCTCAAGCAGCAGCACGAGCTCCTTGGCGGCCTCCATCAAGTCGCAATACAGGGAATAGTCACCTATGCCAGCCGCAGTAACGCGGCCACCAGCCAGCGCCATTCCCAGGTGAATCGGCTCGGCAGCATCTTCTACAACGAGGGTCACGTATTTCATGGGCGCCCCTTCCTGACCATCTCGGTCAGTTCAGGGAAGCGATCCACGTACCAGTGCGGCTGCGTCTCGCGAGGCGATTGCGGGCTGGTCAGGTTCTTGCCGTAGCGAAGGCCTTTCTCGGTGATAGCCCAGAACGTGACCGTCTCCTGCTTGGAATTTTTGCGCTGCATGACCTTGAGCACGCCAGCGGCTTCCAGGGCCTTGTTGAAGGCCGCTGGCGACATGCGGATGCCGTGGTCTTTCAGCAGGGCTGTAGCAGACTTGGTGGCCATGGACGAGCCGCCCGCAGCATCCGGGGCCTCATCGATGGCGTAGCCAGGCAGAAACTTGGCATCCAGGCCGTTGTTCTGGGCGATCTTGGCCAGCATCAGCATCTTGCTGGAGTTTGCCGGCTTCAGGAGGCGGTCAAAGCACTCCAGGATGGCCAGTTCGCCGATAACCTTTGAATTGTTCGCCGGCAACGGCGCAGGCGCAGCGAAGGATCGCTCAAGCTCTTGCCAGCGATCTACCAGCTTGGATGTGAACTCCGGCGAAAGCTGAGCAACGATGACGTAGCTGTCACGCTCGCAGACGTTATAGATCCGGGTTGCCCTAGCCCTGCCCAATTTATCGCGGGACCATTCATCCTCAGATTGAGGATGGACCAGCCCGCTGGCCGCCAGGTCTTCAATGGTACGTTTTACGTTGTCGTGCCGCTTCCCGGTGACGTTAGCGATCTCGCGGGAAGACATAGTGCGCGCCACAGAATCGTGGTTCGCATTTTGTGGCGCGAGGGCCACGGTATTGCTTTGGATGGTCTGATGCATATATGATGACCTCACACAAGCGTTACGAATGCAGTACAAGAAGCCACCCTGCCCGGTGGTTTTTTTGTGCCT